>NZ_OZ034990.1:870000-1170000 GCF_964030935.1 Rickettsiella endosymbiont of Aleochara curtula | reverse complement strand
AACCGCTTTATCCAAGCCTTTTTCTCCGCCGTGTAAATGATGAGCAAAATTTTTATTTTTACTTAAAAAATAATCTTTTTTTTGATAATTAAACTGTGCATGCGCAATGCGGTTAGCGACTCGTCCTATTGTGGCGCCGAAATAGAAATCATGTGCTAAATATTCATCAAGATGATCAAAGCCTAGCGTAAGCTCTCGCAATGTACCGTTTAGATCAGGAACTTTTACTGAGGTTAATGTAGCACCATAATTAATAACGCCTATAGACATCCCATTTACATTACATAATGTGTATTGCGTGATAAGTTGACCATCCGCTAACTTTCCAAACTCAGATGATCGACAGACAATTTTTGACATATTGCTCTCAAAATAAATTTGGCATTATTGTTCGAGGAATAATAGCACCTGGCTGTGTAATAACCTTTGCAGCCAGCTTATGACCAAATAAAGTAGCCTTTATAGGATCAAAATTTAATAAACGCGCAGCTAAATAAGCACTATTAAACGAATCTCCAGCCGCAGTGGTATCAACAACTTTATCAACCAAACAGCTTGGGACTCGTTGTTGGTAGTTTTCCGTAGCGACTAAAGCTGGTTCGGCACCACATTTAACCACTATTTCGGTGACTCCATTTTCTAATAAGCGTTGTACAGTAGCTTCTGGCGTAGTATCGCCAAAGACTAATTGATCGTCGATAAAAGTCGGTAAAGCAATATCCACATATTTTAAAAATGTTTGTATGCTCTTTCTTGCAGAATCAGCATTAGTCCACAAGGAAGGGCGATAATTAGTATCAAAAATTATTTGTGCACCTGCTTGCTTGGCCTTTTGTAAAATATCCGCAAAATATTCTCGACTCGCTGCATCGAGTATCGCTAAACTAATCCCTGAAAAATACAAATAATCCATGCCTATTAACTGCAGAGATAAAGCAATTCGATTATCTCCTTTAAATAATTCTCGCGCGGCAGATTCGGATCGATAAAAATAGAAGGTTCTTTCGCCTTTACTATCGGTACGAATTAAGTAAAGGCCAGGCAATTTATTCTCTATACGCTGAATTAAATCGATATTAAGCCCTTCATTTTGCCAATCCAATAACATTTGATCGCTATAAGCGTCCTGACCTAAGGCGGTTACATAATGAATAGCAAACGCTTGATTTTGCAATAATCGTCGCAAATAAATGGCGAAGTTTAAGGTATCGCCTGCAAAGGCAAGGGAGAGTGACGTGGGTGTTTGGTGTGATAGTTCTAGCATCGCTTCACCAATCACAGCAATTCGCTTAATTTTAGTCATAAGCTACTCTATGTGGAATACGGATAGGCGCAACACAGACAAAAACTTAAGTGTGAAGAGTATATTTGCCTAGCAAAAAAGACGAGCGTATCATGTATTATAACTTTATAGGACATCGATGCTTACGTTAATTGATATCTTAGGCCAAGCTCGCATTATACCGATTATTGTAATCGATAAACTAGAACATGCAATTCCTTTAGCTGAAATACTGCTTAAATCTGGATTTAAGGTTTTAGAGATTACCTTACGCACTGCTTGTGCTTTAGCCGCCATCGAGAAAATTAATATTGCCTTCCCAGAAATTCTCGTCGGCGCAGGCACACTTGTTGAGACTAAACAATTCTCACAGATAAAATCTGTAGGCGCAAAATTTGCGGTTAGTCCTGGTTTAAATAAGACTTTAGTGCTGGAAGCCGAAAACCACAATATTCCTTATTTACCCGGTATTGCTACGCCTAGCGAAGCATTGCTCGCGCATCAACTTAAACTCAAAACTCTTAAATTTTATCCGGCCGAAAGCATGGGTGGCATTAAAACACTGCGAGCATTGGCAGAAGTTTTACCGTTACATTTTTGTCCAACCGGTGGCATTAATGCGGATAATTTGCTCAGCTATCTTAGCTTACCTTATGTTTGTTGTGTGGGAGGAAGCTGGATAGCGCCGCGTAAGCTGATTGCCAAAGCTTCATTTGCTGAAATAGCATCGCACGCCAACCAAGCCCAAACAATTTTAAAAAATACTTTCAATTAAATAGTTAAGAAAAGTTCAGTGGCTATTGATTAATCAGTCAAGTCTACTAAACTTTTCTTAGATTTTTCTTATGGATTAGCCAGTCTATGATGGACCTTAAACGATTTAAATTAGTAAAAACGCGATACGCAAAACTGCTTGGTTATTGTGTTTATTTGCTGCTATTGATTTTTCCAACTTGTGCTGTTTCTGAAGTCATTAGTATATTTTCTCCGGGACAAGTTGAACGACAATTACGAAATACAGTCAATATACAACAAGCAGTCAGTGCAAGAGGGCCCGCTATACCGGTTGTAGCTGCCCCACTACGTCCTGCCATTTCTGTACCGCCGAGTATGCGCAGACCTTTTGTGCTACGTTCTGTATGCATTACTGGTTCAACTGTGTACTCGCAAGCAAGCCTACAAACCTTAGTTAAACCCTATCTAGATAAAAGAATTACTTATAAAGACCTAGAAAAAATAAATGGCCAAATTGCATTAAAATATTTAAAAGATGGTTATGTACTTACTAAAGCTTATTTACCGGTGCAGAGTCTGTCATCGGGATATGTCCATATCGAAATACTAGAAGCTTATGTCGTTCAGGTTAACATGCTGGGTAAAACCCATGGTTTAGATAACTATCTTGATGCTTATGCCAAGCAATTAAAACGCTCGCGCCCGTTAAGATTAAAAGTTTTACAACACTATCTATTGTTATTAAATCGACTACCCGGAGTTTCAGCCAGTTTAAGTAAGGGTCCAGATGTAGCCAATTCAGGGGCACAAACACTCACCTTTGTTGTTAAGCAACGTCGTTTCGTACCAAATGCTCTACTGAATAATAGCCAAAACCGTTACTTAGGCGGTCAAAACTTATTTTTAACCGCCAACATGTACTCGCTATTGCAAGGGGGAGATTCAACGATAGTCACTGCGGCGACTGCCCCGTTTGATCCGAAAGTACTGCAATACTATTATTTATTACATAATTTCCCAATCGGTGTGAATGGCAACCATCTGGATATTTATGCGGATTACACGCAAATCAAACCTAGCATTAACCTTCCGCCCGCTAGTGTTTCAGGCAAAGCAGGAGATTTAGGCGCTTATTTTTACCATCCGTTTATTTTACAGACCAATGATAAATTAGATGGTCGTTTAGCATTCGGATATTATCGCAGCAAAACTTCTTCGTATACCGGTGTGGTTAACAGTCCTGATGCTATCGTACGACTTCCTTCATTGCGCGCTAAAGCCATCTATGAACGCACCAGAACCAAATATTTTGATAGAATGGAAGCCGAGCTAAGCCAAGGCATACATGTATTTGGTGCTAATACCGCACCACCGCCACCACCCGGCATTCCCAATCCTTATGTGGGCTATACCAAATTTTATTATTATGTCACGCACATACAAAACATTACTCAAACATTTTCCATATTAATAGATTCTATGGGCCAGTATGCCTTCAATCCATTAGCTCCGGCCGAAAAAATTCCCTATGGTGGTGGACTACCTTATGGACAGGCATACGACCCTGGTGAAATTATAGGGGATCAAGGACTTATGGGTGGAATAGAGCTACGTTATAATAGCTTTCCAAAATCTTTCGCAGGAATACAATATTTTACGCGTTATGATATTGGCAAAGTCTGGAACAAAAATGTCGCGCCTACTTTCTTTTTAAATAGTATTTACAGCGATGCTTCTTTATCGGCTGGACTTAGATTAGTGTTAACTAAAGATTTTCGCCTGCAGCTGAGCGTCGCAAGACCCATGACCAATCCCGTTCAAGCACAAGTACAAAGTGGTCATAATGGTAAAAGCTTGCGCTTTTTCTTCACGTTTAGCTATACACCATTTTAGAAGTAAATGTTGAAAGATTATAAGCGTCACGATTTTAATGCTGGATATCAAAATTTTTTATTACATCTCGTGACGCAAGATAATCACCTATTTTTTTATTAATTAAAGACCAAGGATTCCGACCCGAGGGATTCCTGCAGGTAAGGCAGGTAAAGTCGTACCACCTATTATCGGTAAAGCTCCTGTACCTGGGACAGGCACACCGAATACGTTTCCTGTCGGAGTTTGAAATCCTAAAATCTGACCATTACTTCTCAGTACTTGAAGACCTTCTGCACCTGTTATGCCAGCGGCACTTAAATCTGCTAGATCTGCGGGTGTTAATGCATCAACTTGTATACCTTCTGCCCCGAAAAGGTTCGAATCTAGCACAACGCCGCCGCCACTTCCCAATAAACCTAGTAAATCGGTTACTCCACCGGTTGCGCCTGTGCCACCCCCGGCTCCAGCAGCACCCGTAGCACCCGTAGCACCCAAACCACTCATACCACCGCCACTGCCGCCTCCACATCCGGTCAGTAATACGGAAGTAGCCAAAACCCCCGCAATTAAACAAGCAGTTGTTTCTGATTTTTTCATATGAAAACTCCCTTTAATAGCTATTAAAGAACAAAATAATGCACTTTATCGTAGAAGTTAAACAGAAACGTGTCAAATTGCGGTAATTATGTAAATTTTATATGCAAAAAATAATCAAGTTTTATTTGGTTTAAAAAAAATTTGCGTTTTTAAACATTACAATCTATTAAGTAAAGCTTTAAACAATATGCGCTTATAAGTTGGTAATAATGAAGACATACGCTTGGTTTTAGATCTGAGACTAAATTCGGTATAATGTTTCACTCTAAACCAAATAAGGAGAAAGGCACTATGACTATGCAAACCGTGGATAATACGCTTAATGGTATTTTGCAGAGTAATTACATGCAGCAACTTGATAGACAGCTGAATGAAAACCATTTATTAAAACATCCGTTTTATCAAGCTTGGTCTGCTGGTAAGTTGTCACTGGATAACCTTCGTGATTATGCTTGTCAATATTATCACCATGTAGATGCTTTTCCGCGCTATGTGAGTGCCACACATAGTAATTGTCGGGATGCCGAGGCCCGAAAAGTATTATTAGACAACTTAAATGACGAAGAAGGAATGAATGGTCTGGATAGTCATCCGGTTTTATGGTTGCAATTTACCAAAGGTCTAGGCTTATCCGACGCAGCTGTCATTAGTAGTGAACTTTTTCCGGAAACTAAGCAATTTATTGATGAGTTTATGGCGCTTTCGCGTGCATCTTATGCAGAAGGCTTAGGTGCTTTATATGCTTACGAACGTCAGATCCCGCAGACCGCTGCCAGCAAAATCACTGGACTAAAACAATTTTATGACATTATTGACGAGCCTACTTTGAAATTTTTCTTAGTCCATCTTGAAGCAGATGTGGAACACGCCGAGGCAACTAAGACACTAATAAAAAATTTACCTATGGAAGAAAAAATAGCCGCAGAAAAAGCAGCAAAGAAAATAGCCAAATCCATTTGGGATATGCTAAGCGGCATACAATCACGAACCATGACTAATGTTTGCGAAGCAATTTTAGTTTAATAATCAATGGTATAAAATTTAATTAGTAGTAAAGCATTTTTCGTCATTGCGAGCACCGTAGGTGCGTGGCCATCCATGGATGGCCACAGCCTCACTGACGTTCGGCCTCGCCATGACGGCTTTTTTTAATTATCTAAGCCGCATCTGATACAGACACACGGCGAATTTTTCCACCCAACTGCGATAGTTTTTCTTCGATACATTCGTAACCACGATCGATATGATAAATTCTATTCACCGTGGTTTCACCTTCAGCCGTTAAACCGGCCAACACCAAACTCGCCGAAGCCCGTAAATCGGTGGCCATCACTTCTGCGCCTGTTAGCTTATCAACCCCTTTGCAAATAGCCACATTACCTTTTAATGTAATATCAGCACCCATGCGACGCATTTCTTGAACATGCATAAAACGGTTTTCAAATACCGTTTCGGTAATAATTCCGGTTCCTTCAGCGGTAATATTAAGCGCCATAATTTGTGCTTGTGCATCGGTTGGAAAAGCAGGATAGGGTGCGGTACTGACATCAACTGCTTTAGCACGTTTATTCCGCATATCCAGCTCAATCCAATGGTCGCCAACAGCAATTTCTGCTCCTGCTTGACGCAAGGTATAAATAACCGCATCCAACGTATTTGCCTGAATATCTTTTAGACGTATAAAACCTCGCGTACAAGCAACTGCAATTAAATACGTCGCCGCTTCAATTCGATCCGGCAGAATTCGATAATAACCTCCAGTTAATTGTTCAACGCCTTCGATAGTAATCGTATCGGTTCCTGCATTACTAATGTTCGCACCGATACTATTTAAAAAATTGGCTAAATCAACGACTTCAGGCTCGCGTGCTGCATTTTTAATAACGGTTTTGCCTTTGGCTAATGTTGCAGCCATCATTAAATTTTCAGTCCCAGTGACCGTGATAGTATCTAGTTCAATAAATGCACCCTGTAAACGTCCTTTAGTTTTAGCTTTGATATAACCATTTTCTATTTCAATTTTTGCGCCCATGGCTTCAAGTCCTTGAATATGTAAGTTGACAGGACGTGTACCAATCGCACAACCACCAGGAAGAGAAACTATCGCTTCACCACAACGCGCAAGTAATGCCCCTAGAACTAAAATAGAAGCCCGCATTTTTCGTACTAATGCATAAGGCGCATAAGAATCAGCCAGATCACGAGAACGCACTTCTAAACTCATGCGTTCACCTATGGTAAATTGTGCTCCCATACCACTTAAAAGTTCCACCATGGTGGTAACATCTTGTAAGTGAGGAACATTAAATAAAGTAATAGGTTCCTCAGATAATAAGCAGGCTGCTAGAATAGGTAAGGTTGCATTCTTGGCACCAGAAATTCGAACTTCACCTTGTAACGGGATGCCGCCTCTAATAATTAGTTTATCCACCATTTATCTCTCTATCTCTATTTTTATACCAAGTACCGTTGTTGACCCCAACAATTATTTATTAAATATAATTTTTTGCAGCAGAAATTTCCTAGGCAAATAACAGATTTATCTAGGATGCTAACATTTAAGCTTTCTTTGCTTTAGATCTGCCCGTCGTTAGGGGCGATTATAGGCAATATTTTTTCTAAATCTGATACTCGAATAATGGCGAGCATTTGTATCGGTATAGCCACAAAACGAATTTTTTGATCATGTTGTTTTAGCATTCGTGTCCAAGCAATCAATAATGCTACGCCACTACTATCACTTTGCGTAACATGTTCTAAATTAAAAGTGAGTAGCGACGCTTTATCATTTTTTAAGATATTCTGGCTGAGCTCCCATAACCCAGGTACGGTATAGGTATTTAATGCGCCCGATAATACATACTGATCTTTTTTGAACTGTAAAGATGGCTTGTTCATCAGAGTCAATAACTTTGGTTATTATGTTCAGCCAGTTTACTAATAAGACCATCGATACCACTGTGCTGCAGCTCTTCAACAAATTGGGAACGAAAGCTTTCTATGATACTCACGCCATCCACGCTAAAATCATACAGCATCCATTGTCCACCTACTCGCATCATACGATAACTAAGGTTAATGGAAGGGCCTGACTCCCGAACAATGACACTATTAACCTGTACGCGCGATTGATTATTATAATCGCCGCGCAATGGTAAAAAATTTACTCTTTCATTCGTGTATTGGGCCAAAGCACTTGAATAGGTACGGATCAGCAAAGTAACAAATTGCCGAGCAAAAGCTTGTTTTTGCCTCGGTGTAGCACGTAACCATGCCTCACGACCTAAAGCTTTACTCGACATGCTCATGACATCGACATGTGGTAACAGGATTTGATTAACTATTCCATAAACAATTTGAGGTTTTGTTTTGAGCGTGGCTTGATTTCGTTGCAGAGCTGAAATTAATTGATTAGAAGTATTTTGCAGTAACTCTACAGGCGAAGAAATCGCCCATGCCATGCTACATATTAATAACCCACACAGTGCGACTATTACTTTTTTCATTTCTTTCCCCCTGAATTCTTTAAGCTAAATATTAATTGACCGATAAGATCTTCTAAAATTAATGCTGGATGCGTATCTTGAACGATAGCATTATTATTTAAAAACGTATGCGCAAATCCTGGCGTTAGACTAATATAATTTGCCCCTAACAAACCTTGAGTTAAAATACTTGCGGAAGTATCTGCTGGCAGTTGTTTATATTTGGGGTCAATTTTCATGGTCACGATAGCCTTAAATTGAACATTATCAAGTTTTATTGCGCTTACTTCCCCAATATGCACACCGGCTAGAGACACGGGTGAGCGTATTTTTAACCCGCCCACATTGTCAAAAGCGGCTGTTATGTTATATCCATTTTCGCCTATCGCGCTACTTAATCCACTTACCTTAAAAGCTAACACTAATAAAGCAAGTATGCCAAATAACATAAAAAAGCCAACCCAAATTTCTATTATTCTCTCACGCACTTACCAACCTCCCATCATCACTGCGGTTAATACAAAATCCAGGCCTAGTACAGCCAGGGATGAATACACAACGGTACGCGTTGTCGCTCGTCCAATTCCTTGAGCAGTAGGAACCGTATCATATCCTTGAAACACCGCTATCCATGTAACAACACCGCCAAAAACAATACTTTTTATAATTCCATTCACAATATCATCATGAAAATTAACAGCCGATTGCATAGCGCTCCAAAACGTTCCGCTATCCACGCCTAACCAAACGACACCGACTAAATATCCACCCCAGACTGCAACTGCACTAAAAATAATCATTAATAGGGGCATACTGATGAAACCACCCCAAAAACGTGGTGAAATTACACGCCATAGTGGATCGACTCCCATCATTTCCATGCTTGCAAGTTGTTCCGTCGATTTCATTAGACCAATCTCTGCGGTCAATGCTGAACCCGCTCGTCCTGCAAACAATAATGCCGTAACAACTGGCCCTAATTCTCGCACCACACTCAACGCCACTAGTTGACCTAATTGTTGACTGGCACCAAATTTATTTAAAGTATTATAGCCTTGCAATCCCACGACCAAGCCAATAAATAATCCTGACAAGACAATAATGACTAAGGATAGTACTCCAATAAAATATAGTTGTTCGATCAATAAAGGAAAACTTTTTTTAAAGCGGGGTTTGCGTATTAATAAATGCGCTAAAAAAAGCCCTGAACGGCCAAAGCTGGTTAATAGCTGTAAACCAAATTGGCCCAATAATCGTAATTTCTCTAATATCAACATAGCATTAATGGAGCAAATCTTGGTTATAGTCGATGGCGGGATAATGAAAAGGGACCACGCCATCCGGTAAACCTTGTAAAAATTGTTGAACCTCTGGATCTTTATCAATATGTACTTTTTCGGGGGTACCGTGACCAATAATTTTCCCGCTAGCAATTACATAAATATAGTCCGCTATACTTAGTGCTTCTTCTACATCATGAGAAACTAAAATGGTAGTGATACCCAAGGCTTTGTTTAGATCAGAAATAAGTTTAACGATCACGCCGAGAGCAATGGGATCCAAACCGGTAAAAGGCTCATCATACATGATCAGTTCCGGGTCTAGAGCAATTGCCCGCGCTAGCGCGACACGCCGTGCCATGCCACCTGAAAGTTGATTAGGCATAAGATTTTTAGCGCCACGCAAGCCAACGGATTGTAACTTCATCAATACAATATCACGAATCATAAAATCAGGTAGCTCGGTGTGTTCTCTTAAAGGAAAAGCAACATTTTCGAAAACACTTAGATTGGTAAATAAAGCGCCACTCTGAAATAAAATACCCATTTTACGACGTAATTCGTACAGCTGAGCTCGTGACAGTTTATTAATTAACTTACCATCTACTTGGATATTGCCACGTTCAGGTTTTAATTGACCGCCTATTAAACGCAATAACGTAGTCTTCCCACACCCACTAGGACCCATGATGGCCGTTATCTTACCCCGCGGAATATTTAATTCGATATCGGAAAAAACGTTACGTCCGTTACGACTAAAATATAAACCTCGAATGTTGACGAAATCACTCAAGTTATTCGTCCCCTTTTCTCACTTTTTCTATCAGGTAATCAGTAACCTGCAGAAAGCGCGTGGGATCTCCACCTATCATGCTGGGATCAACTTTATATCGATTATCAATAACTAATGTAGGTGCGGCAAGAATTTTATCTTCTTGCATCAACGTATCACTTCTCAATAATTGCGCATCAATCCCTGGCGAAAAACTAGCGATACTTTCAAACTCATGCTGTTTAACACCATGCTTTATAAAGAATTCTTCTTGCAGTTTAGGGTTTGATAAGTCTTGCCCTTCAACATGGATAGCTTTAAATATAGCGGGCGTCAATTCTTTTTCGACTCCTAACATCTGGGCAATATAATAGGCTCGCGCCAAGCTGCGCCAACTTGGTTGAAATACTATCGGTACGCGCTCAAATTTTACGTAATTTGGCTGGGTAGCAAGCCATTTGTCCAATGTTGGCTCAAAATGATAACAAGCCGGGCAAGCATAACTAAAAAACTCAACCACACGCACTTGCGTTTTTGGCATTGATTTCGGAATAATCTCCGATCTAGAAATAATCTCATAATCTTTCCCGGCTACAAAACTCCGCGGATGGGAAGTTTTAGAATTATTATTCATTTTTCCACAAGAGATTAAAATAATAGATAAAGCTAAAAACAATAGGCTACGTAATCCCAATCTAAACATACAGCCCCTCTTTTATAATAAAATATATTTTTCGCACCTGAATTTTTGTCTGTGTTTCCGCTCAACCCACATCCTTTAAGCTTGTATGCACACATACATGCACACATAGATTGCTGCACTTGCCAAAAATCCGATTGCTGTGAGCATACTAAAGCAACTCGACCTCTTCCAAAACTATCATTTGTCTTTCTTTCCAGTTAAATGGCCTCTTAAGGTATAGCATGTAAATCCCTTTTTCTTAAGGACATCGAGATAGTCGCTAAACAAACTCCATAGATTTTATAGTAGGTCTTATAAAAATGGCCAAGCATAACACAGCTTATCAAAAAACGTTAAGCAGGAAAAACAGGGGCTGAGCGCTAGAATGTCCAATTTTGGAGGGTTAAAATTTAATTTCAGTTTACCAAGTAGGTAAAAAAATCTTTTTTCTACCCAATTTTAAAGTTTTTTGCACATTGAATAAGTAGGTGAGCACATAGTATAGTTTTAAAAAGATAGTATTTTGTCATTTTTTAGATAACTAGTCGAGTCTAAAAGTCTGCACCAGCGAAGACAAATATTTTCTTCATAGAATGCAATAAGGATTTAAACAATATAAATAGCTCTTATTAAACTATTTTTTTATGGAGATACACTATGCGGAATATATCCGAACAAATACGTTATCAAATAATTGCCCAATATCGAGATAATAGCATTTTGGTGAATATTCTTGGGCAGGGATTATATTTTATGCGCACAGCCCAGCAAATTTTTACTGCTCCTACGCTAATCGATGGTTTCTCACAAGAAGAAGCGGCGTTGATAGGCTATATTGTAGGTTCAGAAAATAATAAAGACTAAAGGATCTCAGTTGCTTGCTTATTAACGAGAAATTGCATGCTGTTTTACCTTATGTCAAAGTAACTCTACGTTCTGACCAGAGGAGATCATAGTGATAACACAAAATCAGGAACTGTTAAAAATTAAAGTGGCTCGGGCTGCATTAGATTATATAAAAGCTGGATCTATTCTAGGTATAGGAAGCGGTAGCACTATCAATCATCTTATTACCGCGTTAGCTGATATTAAGCATAAAATTGAAGGGGTAGTGGCCGCTTCAGTCGAAACTGAAAAGCGTTTAAAACAACTTAATATCCCGGTGTTAGATCTAAATGCCGCAGGAGAATTAACGCTTTATATAGACGGGGCCGATGAAGTTAACCCACAACTGCAACTTATAAAAGGTGGTGGTGGTGCGTTAACGCGTGAAAAGATTATTGCTGCTGCAAGCAAAAACTTTATTTGTATCATTGATGAAAGTAAATATGTTGGGGTATTAGGACAAAAAAGTCTCCCAGTGGAAGTTATCCCTATGGGACGCAGTTACGTTGCTAGGGAATTAGTAAAATTAGGAGGGTTTCCTATTTATAGAGAAAAATTTATCACCGACAACGGCAACATTATATTGGATACTCAACATTGGGATTTTACTGATCCCATTAAACTTGAGCGTTTACTTAATAATATTCCAGGTATCGTTTGTAATGGATTATTTGCTCAGCGTCCTGCAAATATATTACTTATGGCGAGCAAAAATAATATTAAAGTCTTTGAAAAATAACGTGCATTAATAACGGTAATAATCCGATTTATAGGGCCCTTGTGGTTTTACTCCGATGTAATCAGCTTGTTCGGAAGTTAGCTCGGTTAATTTAGCGCCCACCTTCTCTAAGTGTAAACGAGCCACTTGCTCGTCCAGCGCTTTCGGCAGCATATATACTTTCCCTTTTTCATAACGATTATTATATTGCCATAATTCAATCTGAGCTAAAACTTGATTGGTAAATGAGTTAGACATTACAAAACTTGGATGTCCTGTCGCACAGCCTAGATTAACTAAACGACCCTCGGCAAGTAATAGTAAACGTTTTTTATTGGGAAAATTTATCTGATCAACTTGTGGCTTAATATTTAACCAATTAAATTGACGCAATCCAGCCACATCTATTTCAGAATCAAAATGACCAATATTGCAAACAATAGCCAGATCTTTCATCTCTTGCATATGGGATAAGGTGATAACATCTTTATTTCCGGTAGCAGTTACGAATATGTCTCCTAGTTTTGCTACATCATCCATGGTTACCACACGATAACCTTCCATGGCGGCTTGTAATGCACAAATAGGATCAATTTCGGTAATCCAAACAGTCGCACCATAGGAACGCAGACTCTGAGCGCATCCTTTCCCTACATCACCATAACCACACACTACAGCAATTTTTCCCGCGATCATAACGTCAGTGGCGCGCTTCAATGCGTCAATTAAAGATTCTCTGCAACCATACAAATTATCAAATTTAGATTTTGTTACGGAATCATTCACGTTTATCGCTGGAACTAATAATGTTTTTTCTTTTTGCATTTGATAAAGTCTATGTACTCCCGTCGTAGTTTCTTCGGATACTCCTTTAATAGACTGCAAAAGTTTGGGATGCTTCTCATGGAGTAATAGAGTAAGGTCGCCACCGTCATCTAATAATAAATTTGGTGTCCATCCATCAGACCCTATTAAAGTTTGCTCAATGCACCACCAAAATTCTTCTTCGGTTTCTCCTTTCCAAGCAAAAACAGGAATATTTCGAGCAGCCATCGCCGCAGCAGCATGGTCCTGTGTAGAAAAAATGTTACAAGACGACCAACGCACTTCTGCGCCCAAATCAAGCAATGTTTCAATTAACACGGCTGTTTGTATGGTCATATGTAAACAACCGGCAATGCGCGCACCTTTTAAAGGTTTTTCGTGACCATATTTTTTGCGTAAAGCCATTAAACCAGGCATTTCTGTCTCAGCAATGGTGATTTCTCGTCGTCCCCATTCTGCTAAACTCAAATCAGCAACTTTATAGTCAGCAACATTAGCCTTTAACTTTTCTATGATCATAAATACCTTTCTAAATAAGACAAAAATTCAATTGTGAAGAGTACATTTAAAATTCCGTTACTTGTTTGATTTCATGGTTTAATAAAGCTGCGCGCAATAATTCCGTCTTATCGGTTCGCTCCCAGGGAAAATCTTCGTTTTCTCGGCCAAAATGACCATAAGCTGCCGTAGGTTTATAAATAGGCCTTAATAAATCAAGCATTTCAATTAAGCCTCGTGGTCTCAAATCAAAATGCTGTTGAATTAACTCAATAATACGTTGATCCGGTAATTTACCCGTACCAAATGTATTAATATTTATGGATGTGGGTTGCGCAATACCAATAGCATAAGAAACTTGTATTTCGCAGCGATCGGCCAAGCCTGCAGCAACGATATTTTTGGCAACATAGCGTGCAGCATAAGCGGCTGAGCGATCGACTTTACTGGGATCCTTCCCTGAAAAACAACCTCCACCATGACGTGCCATTCCGCCATAAGTATCCACAATAATTTTACGCCCTGTTAAACCTGTATCACCTAAAGGTCCGCCAATAACAAAACGACCCGTAGGATTTATGTAATATTTTGTAGTTTTGGTTAACCATGCTGCTGGAAAAATAGGCTTAATAATTTCTTCCATGACGGCTTCTTTAAGATCGGCATAAGCAATATCGGGCGCATGTTGAGTAGAAAGCACTACCGCTTCCACGGCAATAGGTTTAGCATTCTGATAACGTAAACTTACTTGGCTTTTAGCATCAGGTCGCAGCCAACTCAGACTTTTATTTTTACGTAACTTCGCCTGACGTTCCATCAACCGATGTGCGTAAGTAATAGCCGCGGGCATCAATACCTCGGTTTCATTACTTGCATAACCAAACATTAAACCCTGATCGCCTGCGCCTTGTTCAAGTTTCTCAAGCTTGTCTACTCCCTGGGCAATATCAGGTGATTGCTTACCGATAGCGGTCATAACGGCACAGGATTCCCAGTCGAATCCCATCGACGAGCTGTTGTAACCTATCTCTTTTACAGTTTCTCTGACGATCTGTTCTACATCAACCCAGGCTGTTGTTGTTACCTCGCCCGCTACTAATACCATACCTGTCTTAACTAGGGTTTCACAGGCAACTCGGGCATTTTTATCTTGAAGTAAAATGGCGTCTAAAACTGCGTCTGAAATTTGATCGGCAATCTTATCTGGGTGTCCTTCCGATACTGATTCCGAAGTAAACGTTGTGTAATTATCCATTTTTTATTCTCAAACTTGAAAAGAAAAGTATGATTAAAAACTGAGCTTTAAAGCTAAAAAAGAAGTATATACTAGCGAATCTTTTTTAAAATAGCCAATTAAGATATCGGCTGGATCAATTTAGTACCGCTCATGACTAAGGACGTGGCTCACGCATTAGAAATGTAGTGATAAAAGCTATACAAAAGCCTATCGGTATAATGAGTAAAGCGCGATGATAATCGCTAGGAGAGTAGATTCTAATTTGATTTAATACCGTTCCTTGAAAATTAGCATCCATCAGCCAACCAAATAAAGGCTGAAATACCGCATAACCCCCTATCGCCATAAAAGATACGACACTTACTGAAGTTGCAGTTATGCTCTTTGGATTACTGGCGGCAACTAAGGGGTAACTCAAAACCTGACTACTGGTAAAAAATCCTAAAGCAAAAAATAATAAAGCGATGGTTACTATAGAAAAACCCGGTATACAGATAATCGTAATAACTAATAACTGGGAAATTATCACGCCTAACATCATCAGCGGAACACGTTTTTGAATTTTATCAGAAAGCCATCCCACCACTGGACCACCAATGATCGTGCCAATAAAAAGTAGACTAGGAGCAAATGAAGCTTCTGTTGCGGAAAAATGATCTGCTTGTTGCAAAAATAAGCTTCCCCAGATAGCACCTAAAAGGGCAACGGGTAAATTAAGCAAGGAAACATAAAGCCCACATAAACTATTTTGTGGATTTAAATAAGCGAGTCGCCAACTTTTTAAAAGTCCTAATTTAGAGAGTTCTTGATACGACTTTTTTTGCTCCTGATGTAGATTAACTGGATAATCTTGAACAAAACTAAAAATTATTAAGAAAATAACAACACCTAAACTGGCATCAAAAAATAAAGCATGGCGCCAACCCACTAATTCTACCAATAAAGTCAGCGGCGTTTGCGCTACCATACCCCCCATCATAGCCATCGTGACGATTAAGCCACTGACTAATGCCATATTTTTTGCGGGAAACCAACGCGATGCGAGTCGAATACTGCTTAGAAAACAAAAAGCGCTGCCAATACCACTCATAAAACGAAATACAGATGCCCATAGAAATGAACTTGTCATTGCAAAAGCAGCAATGCCCACAATGCAAAGAAACAAAGAAGAAAGAATAATTTTTCGTGTTGAAAATCGGTCTAGCAAAGCCCCAGCAATCGGTAAAAATAATAAATTGGCATAAAAGTAATAAGCCGATAACTTACCCAATCCAGTTGCATTAAGAGAAAAAGCATGCATCAGATCGGCACTGATAGCATTGAACATATTCATTTGAATAAATTCATAGAAAAAAAACAATGCTGCAGAAAAACAAACTACCCACGGCAGTTTTTTATCCACGATAGAAGCATTCTCATGAACAGCGGAAGTCAGCATAGATTATTCTCGCGAATAAGGTTGGCAATAGGTTTCACGTAAACAACACGCAGCGATTAAACTCACTATAAAAGCTATCGGCATTATAGCCATACCATAATGAAAATTACTGGCTGAATACAAAGGTACGCCTTGTAAAAAGGTTTGGTCCCAATGCAGATCAATTAACCATCCGAATAAAGGTTGGAACACAGCTCCACCACCCATAATTAGTATGGAAGCTAAACTGGTAGAGGTGCCTGTTAAATGTCTAGGATTACTTTCGGCAATCAGCGGATAGCTAATAATTTGTGTGCTCGTAAAAAAACCTAATAATAAAAATAAAATGACTAAGGTGGAGAAATGTAATACGGGTATAAACATAATAGCCAGTAAAATTAGCAAAGAAAACACAGCCCCAATAATCATCAATAATCTTCGTCTACTAATAAAGTCAGAGAGCCAACCTACTAGCGGTGAGCCTATAATAGTTCCTAAAAAAATCATCGTAGCGACCAAGGAAGCTTGAGTCTTCTCAAGATGATGCACTTGGGTTAAGTATAAGCTACCCCATAATGCGCCGAGCAAAATAATCGGTAAATTTAAAAGACAAGTATAAATCCCAGCTAAGCTGTTCTGCTTATTCCGTAAGGATAAACGGATACTTTTCATGACCGAAATAGGCTTAGATGCTACAACATCAGCCATCTTTTTAGATAGTTGATGTTTAGGGTAATCGTGGACAAAGCAGTAAATCAATACGGTGATAAACATCCCTAATCCAGCATTAATCATCACAGCGTTTCGCCAGCCTATTGCATGAACTACCAAGGCAAAAGGGGTTTGGGCCACTATGCCTCCAGCCATGGCAATGGTAATGATAATGCCTATAACGAAAGCTAGGCGCTGTGTAGGAAACCAGCGCGTCGCCAACTTAATACAACTTAAAAAACAAAAAGCATTGCCGATACCCGCTATAAAATGGCTAAAAGCCGCTATCTCAAAGGACTGACTGAAAGCAAATAGAATAGTGGAGAGGACGACCATAACCATCGCACTAAGGATAATCCTACGGATAGAAAAGCGATCAACTAGAATCCCAGCAAATAATAAAAAGATAACATCGGCATAGAAATAGGTCGCTGATAAGAACCCTAATTGGCCGGCATTTATTGAAAAATCATGCATTAACTCTTGGCTAATCGAGTTAAACATACCCATCTGGATAAATTCGTAAAAGAAGAAGAGCGCGGCCGAAAGACAAACCAGCCAGGGTTGAATCTTAGAAAAGCTTAGGCAGTCACATGTTCGTTTTAAGCTAGCTATGGCCATTAATGCCTCAAATAGAGAGTAGACTTATAAACTTCCGTCTTTTATTTTTAGGGACTATTTGGGAAGCGTAGTGTATAGCAAGCTAAGTCTATTGTCCAAACGAATCAAGCATTGAAATGGCTGAAATCAAATTTTTATAAGCCAGCATTATAGCGAGTAGATCCAACTGTTTGGGGAGTTACCATATTGTTAGCACAATAGCCGTTCATATTTTGCTGGGCACTTTTGGGGGTAATAAATAAAGACGAAGAACTAATGATAAGAGGTTCATTTCTCCCAGCATCTAAATTATCATTCTGTCTACTTGATATTACCTCCTTGTTTTTCGGCATAAGCGCTTGAAGACAAGCGTCGTTAGCCTTATTTCTTCTAATTTCTTGTTCGCTATTCGGAACAATTAAATTACTAGCAAAAGAGTTAACAAAACAAGCTCCGGTAGCTACTAGAGATATGATAGTTGTACCTATAACTAGTAGTGCATTCAGGAAGGCGTTTATGGTGACGAAAAAAATTCCAATAACCAGCTTAAAGCTGGTTTTTTCCTGAGTAGAAGTATCCTCAAGCTGTTCCGCAACATTTTGTCGAGTAAAACAAAAATTAAATATTTTTATTGCATTATTGGCTAAAAAGCTACCCACGAGATCACAAAGTTGACTGACTACCATTAAGGTAAATGGCAGTTCTCCGAAAAACGAAGCCCAACCTATAAGAACAGCCGCAGGGCCGAAAAAAGGTACTAAAATTGGGATCCCTGCAAAATATAATGCATATATGCCAACTACAGAAAGGCCAAAAATTAGTAATTTAATGCTGAGACCCAACCAACCAAGAAAAGATAATTTTTTCATGTGATCCAAAGCTTGTTTAGCTAATTTTATTAAAGGTTTTTGTAACAACCAAACAAATCCTTTAAACATTAGAATACTGAGCGCTACTCCTAAACCAACGATTAAAATACCTAGCAAAATGGGTAAAAAAGGAGGGGCGGCCGAAAGGGCTAAGGCGGGAATGATCCCTGCTAAGATGCTTATAAAATTCGTCGCAGTGAAGGCCATCATAGAGACGCCCACCGCAAATGAAACAATGGCAGCAGGTAAAAGCAAAATTTTCTTCAATCTGGATAATTGCGCTCGTTTACCTTCTGGATCGATATATTCAGTGATCCCGCCCATTTTAGCCGCAGAAAGCAAGACTTCTGGAATACTTTTATAAAGATACGAAAAATTAACTCCGAAAACTATCGAGGCACCAATAATACTTATTATGGCGGCTGGGATTAAAGGCATCAGAAAGAAAGTAACAGGAGTCAAACCCATAAAAAGTAAGTAAGCACAGCCTCCGACGGTCAGTCCGCAGGCTAAGGCAGCAAGAAATGCGATAAAAACACCCAAAGCCTGTAGAACTTTATCGGAAAGTGATTTAAAAGATAAAATAGCATTAGCGGCTTTTTTAAATATTTGTTCAATATCTTTTGGGGTTTCGCCATTGATCGAGTTAATACACTCCGCTAGAATTTCGTAAGGCTTTTTTTCTTCTAGCGAAGAAATCTCAATTTTGTTAAATGGATTTGTCCTTTCGTTGTTTCTAAGATCTGTGTCGAACTTTATTTTAAATTGATTAGCCTCATTCCCTATTCTAATAGTCTCATTCCGTAGTCTAGCAACCTCCACCATAAGACCGACACGTATGGCATGACGAATTGATTTATCTATATCCTTTTTGAGCTTGGTAGATTGACGTATCTTTTTAGGAGTTTCATTTTGCTTATCGCCAGCTCTTGTAGAATTTTTAATTTTTTCTCTACTTAATCCAGGATCTTCCCAGGCAACTGCCAAACTCAGCAAATGTTGTAATGTAGTGTTTAGGAGTTCTCTAGCATCATTAAATGAAAATACATCAATTTGATTCTGGATATAATTCTGGCGCTCTCTTTCTAATTGACTTTTATCTTCAAATATTTTTTTATGATTAATATTTAGAATAAAATCCTTTTCGCAACCAGCTCCTAACTGATATAAGTATTTTAAATATTCGGGAAAATCCCCTGAGATTAATAATTGCCTAGCTTTTTTTGCTGATATTAATTTTTCTTTTTCTAAAGGCATTAAAGTTCTCTTTTTTATAGCATTTTTATATTATTTTCCTTCAGGGCATACATAAGCACCGGTCCTTTTTCCATATTTATTATAGATTTGGGAGGCTTAAGACAAGCTTAAGTACATTTAGCCATTTTTATTTGGAAAAACGGGATAACGGGATTTTAGCTATATGCTAAGATAGGTAAAGAATAACTAAATTATGGAAATTAAGAATCGAGTGCCTTAGTGAAATCTCTATCTTTTAAGAAGCTGAATCAATAAGGCTAAAATGCCGTCTACAAACTGAAACATAGCGTTCATTCCCGCCAATCTCTATTTGTTTACCTTGAGTAACCTTATGATTCTCCGCATCAAATCGGATATTCATAGTCGCCTTCCGGCCACAATAACAAACAGTCTTGATCTCGTTGATCTCATCAGCCCATATTAATAAATAGAGACTACCTTCGAAAGGCTCAGCCCGAAAATCACTACGCAACCCATAACATAAGACTGGGATATTTAAACGATCGACGACAATTGTCAATTGCAATACTTGGTTTTTTGTCAAGAATTGGGCTTCGTCGATTAACACACATTTTAATTCATTTTTTTGCTTTAGTGAGCTTTCTACCTGCTCCAATAAATTGTCTTTTGACGTAAATAAATGGGCTTCTGCGTTTAAACCTATTCGGGAGCTGATCCAACCCAACTTATGACGATCATCGATGGCGGGCGCAAACAATACGGTTTGCATACCACGTTCTTGATAATTATAACTCGCTTGCAACAAGGCGGTGCTTTTGCCTGCGTTCATAGCGGAATAGTAAAAATAAAGCTTGGCCATAATTGAAAATTAATGAATGAAGGTTTGGGTTATAATACCTGTAACTATTGCAAATGGGGAGAACCTTATGGCGCTTACACCTTCTAGCATGCTTGCTCTGGGCACCCGAGCACCTGATTTTAAGCTATTGGATACACTTACCGACAAATCATATAGTTTACAAGCTGCTAAAGGGCCAAAAGCCACGGTTATTATGTTTATTTGTAATCATTGTCCATACGTCAAGCATGTTATGCATGAACTCGTTCGTTTAGCTAAAGATTATCAAGTTAAAGACATCGCATTTGTAGCCATCAACTCGAATGATGCAGAAGCCTATCCAGAAGATGCTCCAGAAAAAATGGCTCAGTTAGCTAAACAACTAGGCTTTAGCTTTCCCTATCTTTATGATAAAACACAATCAATTGCAAAGGCCTATCAAGCCACTTGTACACCCGATTTTTTTATTTTTGATAAAGATCTTTTGTGCATTTATCGGGGTCAACTGGATGGATCCAGGCCCGGCAATAAAACGGCAGTGACAGGGAAAGATATTCGCGCAGCTTTAGATAATATCCTTCAAGGAAAACCTGTTAATCCACAACAAATACCTAGTATGGGGTGTAATATTAAATGGAAGTAAATTTTATTTTTAATTTATCTCATCCATTTTAGAGGAATATGTATTTTACTTACATCGCTTTTATTTAAGTGAAATATTTCACCATTTTCTGGAATATTTTCATTTTCTCTTTTGCAGGCATCCTTTAACTTGTTAAATTCGTTGATGCAACTTGAAGCTTGATTAGATAAAAGCAAAACATTATCTAATAAGTCTTCCACTTCTTTATGTCTTTTTAATCTATCGACTATCGCTTGCCTAGAATCTAGAGGGGTTAACGAATTTAAATTAATCGAACGATCCTGTACTTTGCTGTCAAAAGAATTAATATGCTTTTTTATATCATACAATTCATCTATATCTTGGGATTTAGGCTCTTCTTTTTCACTAATTTTTTCAAATTTTTCTTCTAATAAATCTAAAAACAATGCTTCTGATAAACGCACTCTAAATTCTTTTTTTAATAAAAAGATGATCCCAATGTGAATTAAAAAAAATTGCCACCATTTTAAGTTAACCAAAATAGTCTTCATAGACTCAATTGAATGAGATTCAGGAATATTCGAAAATATTTTTTTTATAAAATTTTTCTTAAATTTTTCATTAGTAAAATAATATTCGTCAGATAAAAAATAAAAATACCTTTTAATTAAGCTTTTCTTTTTTTTAAGATTTCTATTTCCAGTTATAGTTTGATTTTTCCTTTTTGTATTAAGCAATTGTCTTATTTCATCAGAAAGTATTTTAAATATTTGACTATTATTATTAGCTAAAATAAATTCATCTAAAAAATCAGGCTCTGAAAATACAATTTTCTTTTTTTTAGCCTGTATATCTAATAAACAATAATTATTATCTAAAGCTAAAGTTTTTTGCTCAAACAGACTTAATGAATCTTCTAAGAAGTTGCTAATATTTTCTCTATTAAAATTTTCCTTAATCTTTATATAATAACTATCTAAAGATCTCACATAATTTGAAACAATACCTAAATTTTTTGAGAAATCATCTATTTTTATTAACGTTTGCTTTATTTTTTCGCTAGAAGTTCGAATATATTCAGAAAAATCAATTAACTCTTTAAATTTTTCATAGTTGATTGATTTAAGGAATCCAGCTAAAAAATCATCTTTGTTTGTTTCAAACAAAAAAGATTCTATAGTCAATGATTGACAAGCGAATGCTTTCTTATAAATATCAATTTGTTTTAAAATGGGTAATATTTTGGGAATTAACAACTTACTATTTTTTTTGCGTTCCCGATTCTTTTTATTATTTCTTATTTTTTTTTCAATTTCAGATTGTCTAGTGTCCTTTATTTCTTTACTAGCAAAAAAGTCAAATTCTTTTATTTTAATTTTTCTTTCTAATCTATTTAAATAAGACCCATGCTTAACTTCTACTCTAGCCAAGCGCTTTAGCTCTTCATCCAACATTCCATCTTGCAATAATTTTTTTTTAATTTTAGTTGAAAGTTCA
The DNA here is from genome assembly GCF_964030935.1 of Rickettsiella endosymbiont of Aleochara curtula. Classification (NCBI taxonomy): domain Bacteria; kingdom Pseudomonadati; phylum Pseudomonadota; class Gammaproteobacteria; order Legionellales; family Coxiellaceae; genus Rickettsiella; species Rickettsiella endosymbiont of Aleochara curtula. Next base: position 1,147,375 of record NZ_OZ034990.1, on the reverse strand, counting down.
ATTTCTAAATTAATGTCACTTAATCGGTTAATTTCTTTAAAGTATAAATAGGAAGAATTAACATCGTAACCAATTCCATCTTCATCAAACGCAATTATTCGATAAGCTTTACCTTTTTTTTTATTAAGATTATTTGCAAATTGCTGTGAAGAAGCATCGTTTAAAAAAAGAGATTGACTTGATAAACCTGTTTTTGTAGCCAATTTAACTGTAGATAGAATATTAGATTTAGTTTTAATGGTTTTAGAAATATCTGATAGAGCTTTTCCACAGGATAGCACTAATTTTTCCGGTATAACTCTAAAAAATCTTGTAGATTCACCAGATTTACCAATAAATTCATTTAATGCCACTTTGGCATCCGCATCGTTAGTTTTAGTGTATGCTTTCACATAAGAAGCAATCGATAATATTTTCTGGTCTTGTAAACTGCTCCAATTATTTATTAAATTTATCAAACAGTTCTCTATTAAACTTGTCTTTTCATTATCAGAGTCTTTTTTTAAAAATTGATGAATTGTATCAATAATAATTGCTAATAATTGAACATTGTTTAACAGAAACTCGCTATTGATTTGCTGTTTAAGCCATACCTGAATCTGATGTAAGTTTTTAGAAGCTTGACGATTTGCTATTTTATCAAAAATGTCTTCACGTTGCTCTTCAATTTTTTTAATAATAGCGTCTGATTCAGTTTTAAGAGTCATTTAAATTCTCTTTATTTATTTTTTTTATTATAATTTAAATCAATGGAATTTTATTTAATTTTTCTACCCCACAATAGTAGATTTAAAGCAATAAGTTCACATTTATTTTAAGACGATTTAATAAATAGTCTCGTATCGTTTCAGATTTTTTTGAAGCATCGATCTCATTTTGCAGCCTTTTTTCATTCATAGTTTCCCCTAAATTTTTAATTATATTTTTTTAACTTTTAATTTATTGCAAGTATTGAAGTAGATTACATGCAACGAGTAGGTCTAGGCAACCCAGCCAGCTTACTTGCTTGCTTAAGTATACCTTTTGGAAATAGATTGTTTAGATAAATACTACAGGCTTTTTCGGGGCCTAATTGCACCGCTAATTGATTAACTAAAATTCTAATCGGCGGCGTTTTATGGTACTGCTGATAAAAATTACGCAAAAAATAGATCACATGCCAATGATCTTTAATGAGTGATAATGACTCATCTTTGGCAATCCTAGTGGCTACTTCCTCATGCCAATCAGCGGAATGAACCAGATATCCAAATTGATCAGTTAAAATTTTCTCGCCATTAACTATTAAACTAGCCATGTACCACCTGCTGCCAGCACAATGCAACAAAATATACTCTTCGCACTTAACATTGCCTGCGTTGCCTACTCAATTCGCATCCTCATGTATATCTAATACTCCGGTTGCTCATTTTTACGGCGCCTTGCCAAAATTCTGATTGCTGCGTAGCTTTCTTAAAAGCTGAGATAAAGCTTTTTAGGTAGCTTTTTTGTTCCTGTTTATTATTCTTTAAAGGATAGTTGAGAAGCTTTTTCTGATCCAGCCAGGACAAGGGCTGAACTTTACATAGGGGCAAAAACACACAACTCGTAAATAAGTATATATTCTTTACCTGTGTTGCCAAAAATCTAATCGCTGAGAGTATAGCTATCTAGAAAATTTATTTTACCTGCGCGACCTGGTTTAAACTCAGGTCGCTATTGCAATATACTAATCTCGGTTGCCGCTGAATGCGCCTAGTAAGTTTAATAAACTTAAAAAGATGTTGTAAAGTGATACATAAAGTGTAACGGTAGCCATAATATAGTTAGTTTCGCCACCATGAATAATTTGACTAGTCTGTAACAAAATTATACCTGATGATAATAATATGAACACCGCCGATAAGGTGAGCATTAGGGCAGGTATATGAAAGAATAATGTTCCGATGCTAGCCAGAAAAGCGACGATCATACCAACCATCAAAAAACTTGACATGAAACTGAAGTCTTTTTTGGTGGTTAAAGCATAGGCAGATAGAGCAAAAAAGATGAGGCCCGTAGCCCCCAATGACATCATAATTAATTCATGTCCATTGGTAAATCCATGGATATAGTGATTTAAAATGGGACCTAACGTGTATCCCATGAATCCAGTTAGACCAAACACAGAAAACAAGCCCCAAGCACTATTACGCGTAAAATTGGTTAAAAATAACAGGCCAAAATACCCAATGAGTGTAACAAATGGATTTAAAGGTGGCGCGTTAATAAACATCGCGATACCAGCGGTTATTGCACTAAAAACCAGCGTTAACCCTAGCAAAATATAGGTATTGCGTAAGATTGTATTTGTAGCTAAAACGGATTCCAAGCGCGGATTTAAAAGTATTTGATCAGAAGCCATATCACTCCCTCGTAAGTCTAAAATTTCACCTATTCTACCACAAGCAATTTTACGCTAAAAGACGAAAAGGGCTAATTTTCCTAACTATACTCACAGCAATAGGATTTTTGGCAAGGCGCCGCGAAACCGAAACAACCGGAGTGTATTTTAAGATACATGCGGATTGCGAGTTGAGGGGGAACACAGGCAATGTCTAGTGCGAAGAGTATATAATTTATTCCCATAAAGGGTATTTTTCCAAAATAATCGGCATTTTGAAAAAAAGATGGGCTAGGGCGGAAAATGCGGGCGTGTAGTCTGAAACATAAAATTTCTTTTTTGGAGAGTTGGATGAAACAGCCAATAACTTGCGTTCTTTCAGTATGTTTCTTACCACTTCCGCGACAATATCCGTTGAGTCGATAATGGCGGTGGCATCATTATAAAATTGCTTGATCTGCTGTTTAATTAATGGATAGTGCGTACATCCTAACACCAAGGCATCCAGGTTATGGAGAGCTGACTCATTCAGATAAGACTGAATAGCGTCGCTCATAATCGCTTGGTCTTTGAAGCCCTCCTCAATTAATGGCACCAGCAAAGGTGTAGCCAGTGTATTTAATCGTATATTAATACCCAATTCATCTAATTTTTTTCTATAGATATTAGAGTTAACGGTTTGTTTTGTACCAATTAAACCTATGGTTTTATCGATGTAATTTTTGGCTAAAAATTCGATCATCGGATCAATCACGTCGACCACAATCGACTTACGACCTACATACTCTTTAACAAGCTCATAAGCTACCGCTGAGGCTGAATTACAAGCAATCAATATAAGTTTGCAATCTTGCTTAAGCAACATATCACAAATTTTAATGGAATAGGCTTGTATAGCTGCAGCAGACTTATCACCCCAAGGGGCATGAGCCGTGTCGCCAAAATAGATAATAGATTCATGCGGCAACAGTTTAGTTACGGCATGAGCGACGGTGAGGCCACCAATACCGCTATCGAATATGCCGATAGGTTGTGAATAATTAGTAGACATATTGATACTTTAATAAATTAATAAGGTAATACCTAATATGAAAAGAAATAATGCAAAAAATCTTCTCAAAATATTCCCTGCAATGCGCTTACCTAATCCTGTACCTATAGGGACAAAAAACACACTTCCTATCGATATCCCTAGCACTGCGGGCCAGTAGACAAACCCAACGCTACCGGACGGAAGATTATTAGCGTGCAAACCGGTTAAAGTGAAGGTGATTGCTCCTAAAATGGCTAATAACAAGACACAGGCTGAAGAGGTGGCAATGGCGTGATGTGTAGATAACCCCAAACGTAGAAAAACCGGGACTGAAATAGCTCCTCCGCCAAGGCCCAACATTCCTGAAATAATACCAATAAAAAAACCTATCGACCATTTCTTCAATGTATTTAAGACAATGATTTCTTTTTTAATCGCTGGGCTTCTATGAAAATATAGTTTGAATGCGACTGAAAATAGAAATAAGCTAAATAATAATTTTAAGGTTTGTGTCGATAATAATAAGGCCAATAAGGCCCCTGTTATTATACCGACAATCATTCCTGGAACTAACTGTCGAAATAGCGGCCAATTAATAGAAAAACTGCGCTGCTGATGATAAACGGCAATAAGTGAAGTAAAAATAATAGACGTCAATGCTGTGCTTGTCGCCATATGCATTTGCAAATGTTCAGGAATATTTGCATGTGAAAAAATGGCAAGCAAGCCTGGAACTAAAACTGTTCCACCACCTATACCCAATAATCCCGCTAAAAATCCAGCTAACAATCCTATCGCTACATATAATATAAAAAGCATTTAATGGCCAAAAAATAGTTAGTATACTCTTCACACTTGACATTGCCTGCATTGCCGCCCAACTCGCAATTCTCATGTATCTTGAATACATTCCCGTTGCTTTTTTCTCGCGGCGTCTTGCCAAACACCCAATTGCTGTGAATATAGATTTACTATGTAAGAGATTAAGCCAATGGAGTTATTAATTTAGCAAACTAAAGATTGCTCACAAGGAAATTTTTTTTGTCCTTGTTCAACTTGCAAAGTAATATGTTGGATATGAAATTCCTTAGCCAAAACTCGATTAATCTTTAAATATTCCTCATCCGATAAGCCACCCTCAGGCATAATCAAATGCGCAGTCAATGCTGTTTCTTGCGTACTTAATCCCCAGATATGCAAATCATGAACCCCTTGAACCCCAGGTAATTCTTTTAAATAATTATAGACTGCTTTCTGATTTACTCCATAAGGCACTGCTCCTAATATTAGCTCTACCGAACGACGTAATAAATTCCAACTACCCAAAGTGATAATAGCAACTATTAGCAATCCTACTATTGGATCGACCCATAACCATCCGATAAAATAAATGATGGCGCCTGCTAATACAACACCTAAAGCAATAAGAGCATCATAGGCTAAATGTAAAAAAGCCCCTTTAATATTAAGATCAGTTTTACTTTGCCGCATAAATAATAAAGCCGTTCCTCCATTGATTAACATCCCTATAAAGGCAACGATCATCACAATAACTTCATTAATTTCTTTTGGGTGATTAAGTCGATTAATAGATTCATAAACGATTAACGCAGAGGTTAAAACAAGTAACAAAGCATTGGCTAACGCGGCTAGAATAGTTAATTTTTTATAACCATAACTATAACGTTGCGTTGCGCGGCGTTTGACTAAAACGCTCGCTCCCCATGACATTAACAAACCTAAAACATCTCCAAAATTATGAACCGCATCTGACAACAAGCTGACCGAATGGGCAATAAATCCATAAACGACCTCAGTTAATAAAAATCCTGAATTTAATAAAATTGCGACAGCAAAACTTACATTTAAAGTAACAAAAGCAGTATGATGATGGTTGTGCGACATAAGATTTAGCCTGTAACGACGTCAATATTTTTATCGGTCGGCATAATAAAATGAAATGTCTGTGCGGATAGATGAGGGTTTAATTCAACTTGGGAAAAATTAATCACGGTTTGCTGACCTAACTTATCCGTCAAACGCATCTCCCGTAAACGATTTTTTTCAAAAATCAACGTGATCGACTGGAATAGGGCATTTTTATTTTTTGGAAATAAAGTAAAACCCTGAACATCCATTAAAGGATGGATAGTGAACTGCTGTGTTAAATTTTTAGGGGAATCACTTAATAATGCAGCGGGAGAATCTGTATCAGCGGATTTTTGTGTTTGAATGCTAATTTGTTGCAAATCGATATCATAAAACCAAATGCGCTGGCCATCTGCGATTAATAACTGTCTATTAGGTTGCATAACTTCCCAGCGGAATCGACCAGGCCGTTGTATAGCCATTTTGCCAGTTAGTTGCTGCAGAATTTGACCTCTAGAATTCATCACTGTTTGTGTAAAATTTGCCTTAGAGGTCTGTAAATTATTTAACAATTGACTTAGTTGATCTTCAGCCAGAACTTGCTTAGAGCTCAATAAAAGCAAAAGGCCTAAAAAAATAAGCTTGTATGGATTTAAAAATTTCATAAGTAAAAAAATGCAAAAATAGATAAGGATATTTATTAAGATTCTAGGCCATTATATCTCCCATACTGGAGTAAAGCAGGAAGAATTTTTGTTTTTGATTAAATTCGACCAAGCTATGCAAATATTAAGATCTAAAGTGTTTATCTGGTAGCGAACCAAACTGAAAAAAGGCACATCCATGGATTGCTTTAAATATAAGCCATTTTCTTCATGGAATAACATATCAGGATCAATTTGATTACATATACAGGCTACAATCGGAATATTTCTTTTCCTCAAGACTTCATAAGTTAAAAGGGCATGATTCAAACAGCCTAAACGCAGCCCCACGACCAGAATAACGGGCAAATTTAAGGCTTGCAATAAGTCAAGTGTCGTTTCAGTTTTATTTAAAGGCACTGCAGCGCCGCCCAGCCCCTCAATAACATGATAATCCACCGCATAATTTAGTAAAGGCTGCAATGATTGCATAATCTTATCAAGGCTTAATGGGCAAGCTTGCTGTTCGGCCGCAATATGTGGTGCTGCTGCTAGGCTAAAACAAAAGGGATTGACGTGCTCGTAAGGAAGATTAATGCTTGCGGCTTTTTGCAGAGCCATTGCATCAGAGTTTCGCAATCCAACCTTGCTTAATTGCGCTCCGCTGGAAATCGGTTTTAAGCCGATAGTCGAATAACCATTAGCTTTCAAAAAAGATAATAGATTAACAGCAATAGTTGTTTTGCCGACATTGGTATCTGTACCTAAAATGAAAAAACCTTTATTTTGCATCATTTATATTAGTTTAACTAAATCTATTTTTACTTGGAGGCGTTATCCGCGAATAATACTACTTAAAGGTATTTTAATCTCAGTGAAATCATTCTGGTTTTTAGATTTTTTTTCTGCTGCCCATGCATGTCCATAAATAATTTCCCACGTTGCTGGCAATTTCCCTTGTGGATTACGAAAACATTCATAGGCTTGAATCAATTTCTTTAAAGTTCCTTTAGAAGTTAAACCCCGTTGACGATCCTTGGCGATATTTTGTACGCCCAATTTTTTTAGTTCCTTCATTAAATCTAAGGCTTCTGAATATAGTAAAGTAAAATATTCAACATCCATCACAGGATCCACGAAAGGCGTTTGTAGTAAGTTATCGCCTAAATCATGCATATCAACAAATAAATGAACATGCGGTTGATCATCGATAATTCGCCAAGAATATCGCAATTCTTGCAAAGTATCCGGCCCCACCATGGAGAAAAGTAGCAAACCTTCAGGTTTTAATACGCGTCTAATTTCTTGGAGACTCTGTCCAAAATCGTTGCTCCAATGCAACACCAGGTTGGAGTAAACTAACTCGAAACTATGATCACTAAATGGCAAATTCTCAGCGCATCCATTTACCCAATGGATATTGGTAAGTTGATACTCTTTTTCTTTAGTCTGCGCTTGTGCCAACATTCCATTCGACTTATCCAAACCTACAATTTTAGCCTCAGGGTATAATTTTTTTAAAAAAATCTCGCTGTAACCCGTACCACAACCCAGATCCAATATGGTTTGCGGTTGACAGCGAATTCCTTGCAAACGTTCTAATAAAGATCTCCCTACGTGTTGTTGTAATACAGCAACTGGATCATAAGTGTTTGCGGCTTTATTAAAACGAGGGGCAATTTGGGTTTCATCTAATTGGATTATCATTTATTTTTATCAATTTTAGCCCCATGGCTATTTGTTCTAATAATCTATCAATTTCATTTTCCGAATGTAGTGCACTTAAGCTAATTCGTAGCCGCGAGGTATTTTCAGGAACTGTCGGTGGTCGAATAGCACTAACCAGAAAGCCATTTTGCAATAAATAAGCTGAAAGTGCCATGGTTTGCTCAGTATTCTTTATTAAAATCGGTTGAATGGGGGTCTGGGAAGGCAAAATAGGTAGCGCTAGCTGTTGTGCCATCTTTTTAAAATAGGCAATTAAACTCTGTAATTTTTCTCTACGCCAGCTTTCTGTTTGGAATAATAATAAACTGGTGTGCGCAGCTTTAGCTAAAGCCGGCGGCAAAGCGGTGGTATACATATAGGGGCGCGCGAATTGAATCAGATTCTCGATGATGACCTCGTTCGCAGCCACAAAACCCCCAAAGCAACCGAAAGCTTTACCAAACCCCCCCGATAAAATATCTGGTTTACATCCAAAATGCTCGCAAATACCTACTCCTTTTTTTCCCAATACGCCTATGCCATGCGCATCATCAATTAGCAATGTAGACGAAAATCTTTGAGCGATTTCTATTAGTGGTGGCAATAGTGCTATGTCACCATCCATACTAAATACACCATCGGTCATAATAAATTTTTGCTTAGCAACCGACTGCATTAAATGTTTTTCAAGACTTTCTAGCTTATTATGTGGATAGCGTTTAAATAAGGCGCCCGTTAATTTTGCTGCATCGATTAAGGAGGCATGGCTTAGTTTGTCAGCAAATATTGCAGCGCTTCTTTGCAATAAACTCCCCAAAATCCCCAAATTAGCCATATATCCTGTAGAAAATACCAATACTTTAGGAAAATTAAGAAATTCAGCTAAGGCAAGCTCGAGCTCATGGTGAAAACGATGATAAGCGCCTAAAAAATACGAGGACCCACTACCCACACCATAGTCGTCCGCTGCTTGTTTAAAAGATTTTATAACCGCTGGGTGTTTGGCTAGGCCTAAATAATCATTGGACGAAAAACAACAAAATTTTTTATCATTATAACGACGTTGCATGCCTGCCAAACTTTGCAAGACTTTACGTTCCCTATATAACCCTTTTTGTTCGTGTTGAATTAATGATTTCTCGAAAGTTAATGACATGCATGTAATTCAGTATCGAATAATACCGCTGCTAAACCCAATTTTTTTAACAATGCGTTATCCTGTTCAGGAGATATGTTATCTGTCGTTAATAATTTTTCTCCGTAATGTATGGAATTAGCACCCGCAAAAAAACATAATGCTTGCGCTTCATCACTCAAGCTATCACGCCCAGCAGATAAACGAATCATACTTAGCGGTAACATAATGCGCGCTACAGCAACTACACGAGTAAATTCAAAGGAATCGACCGGGGGCTTATCTGCTAATGGTGTTCCTGGGATAGGAATTAATTTATTCAACGTTACACTTCTAGGATGCTCAGGTAGATTAGCAAGTTGTCGTAACAGACCCGCTCGATCCGTTTGCGTCTCTCCCATGCCAATAATACCCCCACAGCAAACTTTTATACCTACTGCGCGAACACAGGCTAAAGTTTCCAAACGCTCTTGATAAGTTCGAGTTGAAATAATAGTTTGGTAATATTCTGGTGATGTGTCTAAATTATGATTGTAATAATCTAAACCCGCATCAGATAATTGCAAGGCTTGTTCTTGCGTGAGCATGCCTAAGGTAGCACAAGCCTCCAAATCCAATGCTTTGATTACTGATACCATTTCTAATATATTAGCGAATTCTTTTTTAGGAGGGCTGCGCCACGCCGCCGCGATACAAAATCGACCTGCACCATTTTCTTTTGCCTTTTTAGCAGCGGTTTTCACTTGCTCTAACGTCATTAAAGGTTCTTTTTTTAGCCCCGTGTTGTAATGGCCACTCTGTGGACAATACGAGCAGTCCTCAGGGCATAAGCCCGTTTTTACATTAAGTAAACTACTAATCTGGACTGCATTGGCTTGAAAAGATTGGCGATGAATCGAATGTGCGCGATAAATTAGATCATTAAAAGGATACTGGAAAAGCACATGAATTTGTTCAAGTGTCCAATCATGACGGATTTCAGGACTCGACATAATAACTTCTTAAAATCACAAAATTGCCAACATAAAATGAATAGCACATATTGTCAACTTACTGAATAAAGGTTTAGAGGCTATAAAATGGAAACTTGATTTCCGTTGCTAGCACACTAAAAATTATTATCAGCAACAGAAAAATCCAACTGAAACTATCCTTGACGGTAAATATCACTGGATCATCATGGATTTTCCCTTCCTGGGCAAACTGCCACATATGATTGAGCCAAATGAGTAGACAGGGGCAAATTAACCATAATAACAACGGAGTTTCATAAAAGAATTGTGCTTTTGCGGAATAAATATAGAAAATAAACACCAAAACTGACAAGTAACCGCTAATGTATCCAAATAGGGCCAATTTAACTTTATCCTTTAGTTTATAAGCTCGCCCGAAAATAGATAGTTTATTTTCTCTTTGCATCGCACTAAGTTCTGCGTAACGCTTTAATAAAGCCAAACTAAAAAACAGACATAAAACGAAAAGAATCAACCAAAATGAAAATCCATTTTTAATCAAAGTCATCCCTGCAAATACACGCGTTGAATATAAAAAAGCGAGTAAAATAGCATCTAGCCATTTTAATTGTTTAATAAAAAATGTATAGAGTAAGGTTAAACAATAATACGCTATAGCAATGATTAAGAAATTTAAGGGTAATAATAATGAGAGACTTAAGGCAGTTATCGCTAATAATGGTGCAAGAAGGTAGCCAGTTTCATAGGACAACTCTCCTGAAGCAAAAGGTCTATGTTGTTTTTTAACGTGTTGTTTATCGTTTTCTAAATCAACCAAATCATTGATTAAGTAGGCACTTGAAGCTAATAAACAAAAAATAAAAAAACCTAAAAAACTATTTTTTATGGCAGTAATATTAAAATATTGATGTCCTACAAAAAGAGGTATAAATAATAAAATATTTTTTATGGCATGATAAGGCCGGATCGCTTTGAAACAGGCTTTTATTTTTATTATTTTATTCTTTTTATTTAGCACAGGCTTTTACTCAAAACGTTTTTATTTTTTAGAATGCGTCGCATTTCTGGTGATGAAAATTCGCATTTTCAGTCATTTTTATGTTTAACTTGCTTCTTTTTTACCCTATTTTATGGATCTTATCAATCGCGACCGACAACATATTTGGCATCCTTGCTCACAAATGAAAGATTATGAAGCTTTTCCGCCGTTATTAATAAACAAAGCCTATGGCTCTTATATAGAACTGGTGGATGGTAGACGCATAATAGACGCCATTTCTAGCTGGTGGTGTAAGTCATTGGGTCATAGCCATCCGCGCTTAAAAGCCGCACTTCAAGCCCAATTAGAATGCTTTGAACATGTGATATTTGCCAATAGCACCTATGAAATTATCGTCCGGCTTTCTGAAAAATTAGGACGGCTTTGCGGGGGCTTAGATAAGGTATTTTATGCCAGTGAAGGCTCTTCGGCGGTTGAAATTGCCCTAAAAATGAGTTTACACGCCCAGCAATTACTCGGTCAAAAGCAGCGTACTCAGTTTACCTCCCTTCAGAATGGCTATCATGGCGAGACCTTTATGGCCTTAGGCCTGAGTGATTTAGGCCTTTACCGACTACCCTATGAAGCCCATTTAATAAAACCTAACTTTATCCAAAATATCCCTTATGTTGATTCCAGCTCGGATCCCCTATGGAACGATTGCTCAGCTATTTGGCGAGATATTGAAAAGCAGCTTGAAAAACAAGCAGCCAATTTAGCAGCCATTATTGTTGAACCCATAGTCCAGGGGGCAGGAGGCATGAAAATCTATAGCCAAGATTTTCTCCGTCGTTTACGCAAATGGACACAAACTCATGGAATTTATCTGATTGCCGATGAAATCATGACCGGATTAGGTAGAACAGGACATGCCTTGGCATGTGAGCATGCACACATAAAACCTGACTTTATCTGTTTAAGTAAAGGCTTAACCTCGGGTTGGTTACCCATGAGTGCAGTACTAACACGTACTGATATTTATGATCTATTTTATGATGATTATGCAAGCGGCAAAAGTTTTTTACATTCACATACCTTTAGTGGCAATGCTTTAGCAGCAGCAGTGGCATTAGAATGTCTCAATATTTTAGAAGATGAAAAAATATTCCAACAAGTACAAGAAAAAGAATCTATTTTAAAAAAATTTATGAGGGAAGTTAATGATAAAACACAAAGATTAACCAACATTCGAGGCATCGGTGCAATCATTGCCGCAGATTTACAATTGTCAGAAAAACAGAAAAATCAACGTGTTGGTCATCAAATCTTTCAGAAAGCCCTTCAGTTGGGCGCATGGTTGCGTCCTTTAGGTAATACTATCTATTGGTTACCGCCTTTAAACACATCGTTACAGGTTTTAGAAGAACTAAAAGACATTAGTATATTAGCTATAAAACAAGTCTTAATATGATAATTTTTTATTATCTTATTTAATAATAAAAATTGACAATTTCTATATAAAAACAAAGAATTTAATAGTTAAATGCTTGTAAAATTTCTTTACGTTTAAAAATTAAATTATTTTAAAATTAATTCACGTAAATTTTGGATATACGCACAGCAATTAAATTTTTGATAAGGCGCCGCGAAAATGAGCAACCGGTGTGTATATAACATACATGAGGACTGCGATCCACGCGATACACAGGCAATGTCAAATGCGGGTTTGGAATAGCCGTCCGATTCACAAAGCTTAGGATCTGCTTTGCTGAAAGTAGGTCGATATGTTCGTCCCACTTATAGTAATGTACCGGTAAGTACAAGTACTTTATTTTCAGAGAATTCAGGTTCTCAGACCGAGAAGGAACCTGGAAGAGAAAGAGAGTTACGACCAGGCTAAATAAAAAATAAAATTGGAAAGAATGTTAAGCAACTAGTTGTGATTGACAGTCAGCATATCTAAGCGATTTGTCGTTATCCGTCTTTCACGACTACGCCAACCATACCAAACGAAAAACACACCTACAATTTTGGCTAGTGATAAAACCAACACCGCTAACCAATTTAATTGGTGGATGATCCATAAAAAAACACTACTATCAATTGGTGCGCTCAGACTTGCCGACCAAAGTATACGCTGAGACAAAGGTCGTTTAGTAAAGGTATAAACCGACCAATCAACAAGCTCCGCAATTAAAAACGCACTCATACTGGCAATCGCTAAATCTTTACCGGCTAAAACATAGCTAATTAAACTGCCGATAAACATGGCAAAAATAACTTTGTGTTGTAGTTCACGTTGCGCAAAATCGCGCAAAACATAAACTACTCCTACCGTCCAATCCATGGGAGAAATTTCGGTGCTAAATATTTGCATTAAAGGAATATAAGCAAATAAGGTATTGAGTAAAACTATTAAAATAATATAAGTGATACTGTATTTATAATTAAATAACCATTTCATACTTTAATATACTCTTAGCACTTGAATTTTTGTCTATGTTACCGCTCAACTCGCAATCCTCATATATATGTATACTCCGGTTGCTCATTTTCGCAGCGCCTTGCCAAAAATCCCATTGCTGTGAGTATATTTTATTCTTTTATAAAAAAATTAATCATACAATAAATTGGAAAAAAAACCTTGTTTTTCCATTATTTTCCGCAAAGTTTTCAAGCCTTCAACCTGAATTTGGCGAACTCGCTCTCGAGTTAAGCCAATAACTTCTCCTACTTCTTCCAAGGTCATACGATCACAGCCCAGTAAACCATAGCGACGGGCAATAACCTCACGTTGATTAGTCGATAATTGTTTAAGCCAACCTTCTAAACGCTTACGCAAATTTTCGCCTTCTAAAATATGTTCAGGATCGTTTTCGCGATTATCTGATAGAGTTTCAAGTAAAGGTTTATCCGCCTCACTACTGGCAGGGGCATCAACGGAAGTAATATGTTCATTTAAACCGAGCATGCGCTCAACTTCTTCAAAAGGCCTATCTAACCATTTAGCAATTTCATCTGACGTAGGTTTATGATCTAATTTCTGCGTAAGTTCTCTTGCCGCTTGCAAATAAACATTCAGTTCTTTAACCACATGGATAGGTAAACGGACCGTTCGAGCTTGGTTCATGATAGCTCGTTCTATGGCTTGACGCACCCACCATGTCGCATACGTCGAAAACCGAAACCCTCTTTCAGGATCAAATTTTTCTACCGCATGCATTAAACCTAAATTGCCTTCTTCTATCAGATCCAAAAACTGTAATCCACGATTATTATAGTGTCTGGCTATTTTAACCACTAAGCGCAAATTACTTTCTATCATTCGCTTACGAGCGTCTTGATCACCTTTTGCGATAAGCCGTGCGTAGTAAACTTCTTCTTCGGCTGTTAATAAAGGAGAAAAGCCTATTTCATTTAAATATAATTGAGTAGCGCCAAGTGTCTCGTCACGTCGTACATATTTATGTGGTGTTGTTTCTGCCTCATTCGTTTCACGGTTTACTAAAAATTTTTCTGGCTTATTTTCAAATACTTGTTCAGACGCAATTGAATTTGGTTGTTTTCTACCCCCTCTTTTTTTAAATGCACTTCCTTTGTTAGCCATATTAACTCTCCCTGAATTAATTAACCTAGATAGAAAGATACTATACTCTTCGCACCTGAATTTTTGGCTATGTTGCCGCTCAACTCGCAATCCTCATGTATACTAATACACTCCGGTTGCTTCGTCTTCGCAGCGCCTTGCCAAAAATTCAATTGCTGAAAGTATATTTAAATAACCACTATTTTGATTATTGACGTTTCAATAAAGTTTAAGGAACGTTCTTAGATCTGAATAAAATATTTTCTCTCAACCCCAGATTTTAAGAGAAGCAAAAACAGCTACCGCTAGCAACAGAACAAACCAAGATAATCGATCGATATAATGCCGTAATAATTTATTAATATGGACACCGCCCCAACGCATTAAAAAAGCCACTAAAAAAAACCTTCCGCCACGGCCGACCAGTGATCCCAAGATAAAGGGTAATAGCGCAACATGCAAGGCCCCGGCCGCGATGGTAAATAGCTTATAAGGAATAGGCGTAAAACCTGCCAAAAAAAGTATCCAAAAATTCCATTGGTTAAACCCATGCTCAATCTGTTGGTAAGTCTTCTCATATCCAAACTGTAGAATATAGGGATGTACCCACTCAAACGCTATATTCCCAATCCAATAGCCAAATAACCCGCCTAGAACAGAAGCCACCGTGGTTAAAAATGCATAACGCCAAGCACACTCGGGCTTAGCTAGCGACATAGGCGCTAGCATTACATCGGGTGGGATAGGAAAAAAAGATGATTCCGCAAAACTTAACACAAATAAGTAATAGGGAGCATGCCCATGCTTAGCCAATGCAAGCATTTTGTCATAAAGTTTAGAAAAATACTTCATTACATATCATGCAGTTAGACAAAAAATTCATCCTTTAAATTATCTATATCAAAAATAAATTATAGTTTCGGATCCATGTTAGCTATCCAATCTTCGATCTGGTCTCGCGCAGTATGATGCGTTAGATCAAGCTGTAAAGGCGTAATGCTCACTTGCTGTTGGTTCAAAGCATAAAAATCTGTGCCTTTTCCAGCATCATCTTCCTTGCCAGAGCTACCAATCCAGTAAATAGTATGTCCTCTTGGATCTTTACTAGGCATCATTCTATCTGCATTATGACGCGTTCCTAAACGCGTCACTTCATAACCTTTTAAATCATCAAAAGCGACATCGGGAACATTTACGTTTAAAATAGTTTTGGCTGGAATCGGCTTTTCGTATAAGAGGGTTACCAATCTTTTTGCAACTTCAGCCGCTGTAGAATAATACATCGGCTCATTTCCAGCTATTGAAAATGCAATTGCTGGAATTCCTAGAAAACGTCCTTCCATTGCGGCTGCCACAGTGCCTGAATAAAAAACATCCTCGCCTAAATTAGAACCGGCGTTAATACCGGATACAACCATATCCGGTAGTTTATCTTTGCTTAACAGACCCGTTAAAGCGAGATGAACACAATCCGTAGGTGTCCCCTGAACACTAATAATACTCTCATCAAAGTACCTTAGTCTTAAAGGATGCTGCAAAGTAAGGGAATTGCTGGCGCCACTGCGATCCCTATCTGGCGCCACAATAGTTACTTCTGCGATTTGAGCTAAAGCCTTAGCTAAAATGGACAAGCCTGGTGCATGTACACCGTCATCATTACTAATAAGAATCTTCATTTTAAGATACTCTAGAAACTAAAAGCGCACTTTCAGAAAATTTTGCAAGTAGCGGTAATACAACTAAAATCACACCAAAAACCAATAAAGTTATAGGTCTGCTTAAAGGAACTTGAGAAGGGTTATTTCGATAATTTTTATATTGGATAAGGGACCCAAAAAGTAAAGCTATCCCAATAGCCAAACTCATATTATAGAGTCCGCCAGTCAACAGGGACATAGGTAATAAAAGTTTATCTGATAAATCACCTAGTGAACCTGGAATTATGGCATAAGCATTTATTGAAGCCATAAGCAGGATAAAAAGAATATTTTTTTTCATAACAAAATTTTTTTAATCGATTAGAACCTATAAGGGCCGCGTCTGCTAGTATACTCACTGCAATTTGGTTTTTGGCGAGACGCCGAAAACGAAGCAACCGAAGTGTATTAGTATACATGAGGATTGCGAGTTGAGCGGCAACACAGACAAAATTCAAGTGCGAAGAGTATACATGAGGCTACGAATTTTTTGAACTTATTGCGAGCGTTATATAACAACTGACCCATGCAAAAAAGCCAATATTAAAACCTCTACAAATCAGCTATTTAAGCATTACAATCAAGGTTTTTGGTGTTTTTTTTATCAATTCTAATTCTCCCCGTTTGAGCTATTATAATTAACCAAGTCATTTTCTTTGATATACCATGCACGCAGATGATAAAACTGCCATTTTGGCTAGAGCCATCTGGATGTAACTGTAGATAATCGTCTGAGCGAAATCCATGCCACTCTAAAAAATCTGAGTAGCCCAAGGCGGGGTAAACACGTAACAATTCTGTATTTTCAAGCGAAGGAATTGTTTTTTTATTTACTAAAACAATCCAACCGTCCTTCCAATTTCCCATACAGTTCTTGCCATTTTTACTTTTACATATTGTTATCACGCTCTGGCGTCTAATTGCCTCACTTTGAGCATAATGTAAGGTTGAATTCACACGCTCAGTTAAAATAAATAAACGAAGCTCAAGAGTTAAATGTCTATAAATTGGAAATGCTAGGGTTAATAGAATACTGCTTAAGGTTATGGTAAGTAATAATTCGACCAAGCTAAAACCCAATTCGAATGATCTTTTTTTATATGGCCTAATTATCCATGTTCGATAACTAGGTCTAATTGTTTTTTTACACATTGCATATCCTGCCAAGCCTTACGCTTTTCGCGCGGAGAACGAAGTAAATAAGCGGGATGGTAGGTAACTAATAAAGGAATTTTATTCACGCCAAAATGAAACAAATTTCCGCGTAAACTCGCCATAGACGCATTAGTTGCTAATAAATAATGTGCGGCAATTCGACCCACCGCTAAAATTAATTTTGGCTTAATTAAGCTAATCTGTCTTAATAAATAGGGTGTGCATGCCTTTACTTCTTCCAAAGAAGGATCGCGATTATTAGGTGGACGCGATTTTAAAATATTTGCAATGTAATAATCTTCTCGTTTAAAACCAATTGCGGACAACATGTTTGTCAATAATTGTCCGCCCCGACCTACAAAAGGCTCTCCTTGCTTATCTTCATTCGCTCCCGGTGCTTCTCCAATTATCAATAAATCGGCATCCAGATTTCCCACACCAAATACAGGATTACTACGTGTTTTATATAAATCACAGGCTTTACAGTTGTTTACTGCCAATCTCAGTTCTTGCCAATTCAGTGTCGAAATTTTTTGCTCTCGAGTCATTAACGATTTTCCGGGCTTATTTCTGGGCATATCATCGTCCTTAGCCGTTTCTTTGGATCTTTTATTGGCATTTTCACGCAATATCCAAAGAGGAATTTCCATTTTTTTAAAATAATGTAAACGTTTTTCTTTATCTATCATCTGCGTTCAAGCTTTACATAAATAAATAACTAAATTTTTATTTGGTAATTGTGTAAGACAATATTTTGTTCCCCATCTTTTTTCAGGAAGATAAAATTGACTAGGTTTACAAACTCCTCTGGTGTAACTCCATTCTTCACAATAACTTTTATCGCGAAACACGCAAACACCCGTTATGCCTGCTGGTTCATTCATCATTTCCAAGCGACCTCCGTGATGAGCGCAATATACGGAAGCTGGATTAGGCATCGAAAAAGCTGTGACGCTTACTAATAAGAAAGGGAATATAACTAACCATTTTTTCATGATAAATCCTCATTCAAGAAAGCAACATTTATTCTAGCAGAAATTAAGCAGCTAAAACTGCTATTTAACACTAATATTTATAGTTAAAAGCTTAATTTCCTTACATTTAGCTCTTCATCTATTCAACAACTTACAGATCCCGTATACTTTCGAAGCTATGACAGATCAGCAATTCCTCGTGCGAACTTTAAGGCAAGGTGACTATAATACTGTTGCCCATGCCATGCGTATTTTTACTGATATGCGTAATCCTGAAACTCCGGATGAAATTTGGTTCATTGAGCACAATCCTGTTTATACTCTAGGACAGGCAGGAAAACTTGAACACATTCTTAATCCCGGAAATATCCCCATTGAAAAAACCGATCGTGGCGGACAAGTGACTTACCATGGCCCTGGGCAGCTAGTCATATATCCACTTTTAAACCTTCGTCGCCTTAATCTTGGCGTGCGTGAGTTAGTCTCTCTTCTAGAAGATACAATTATTAATTTACTCGCAACTTATGGTATTAAAGCCGAAGCAAAAAAAGAAGCTCCGGGTGTTTATGTCAATTCTGCAAAAATTGCTTCTATCGGCCTACGCATTCGACACGGTTATTGTTATCATGGCATAGCGTTCAATATCGCCATGAATCTTGGTCCCTTTGCAGGAATTAATCCCTGTGGTATAAGTCAACTCGCTATCACTCAACTTTCCGATTTAGGAGGTCCTACTGATCTTAATAGAGTAGCCAATGACTTTATTAAGCAGTTTCAACAAGAAATTAGTAATCGAAAATAGCTAAATTTCATTGAATTTTACCGTTTAACCCTGGTTTAAATAGGCTTCTCTAAAAAATAATCTAACGAATATCCTGCTAAGCTTGCATATATCTCATTAACTGTATGTTAAAATTATTTCATTTAATATAATACTTTAACCCTTATGGAAATTAAAACACCGGATCCTAGGCAAAAACAACGTGGAGCTGAAAAAATGGCTCGCATTCCAATAAAAATTGAGCCTACTGCCCCTTTACGTAAGCCAGATTGGATCCGTATTAAATTACCAACAACAACTGCCGTAGACCAACTTAAAACCATGCTACGGGAAAATCGTCTTCATACGGTATGTGAAGAAGCTTCTTGTCCCAATTTAAGTGAATGCTTTAGTCATGGCACGGCTACTTTTATGATTATGGGAGATAAATGTACTCGTCGGTGTACATTTTGTGATGTGGGTCATGGACGACCTGATCCTTTGGATCCGGATGAACCTAAGAATCTCGCTAAAACAGTTAAACAGATGGAACTACGTTATGTGGTTATTACTTCTGTCGATCGTGATGATTTGCGCGATGGCGGGGCCGCTCACTTTACCGCATGTTTACAAGCCTTACGCCAAAACTGTCCTATGCTGACCATAGAAGTGCTTGTGCCTGATTTTCGCGGTCGTATGGATGTTGCTCTAAATGCAATTGCGCCAGAATTACCTGATGTGTTTAACCACAATATCGAAACGATTCCTCGTTTGTATAAGCAAGCACGCCCAGGTTCAGATTATAAATGGTCATTACAATTATTACTCGAATTTAAGCGGCGTTTTCCTGGAATTCCTACCAAATCTGGTCTCATGCTAGGGCTAGGAGAGACGCTCGAAGAAGTTAAAGAAGTTATGCAAGATCTACGTAAACACCAGGTTGATATGATTACTATCGGTCAGTACCTTGCTCCTAGTCGCCACCATTTTCCTGTCGCACGATATGTAACTCCTCAAGAATTCAAAGATCTCGGTTATTTAGCAAAAGAAATGGGATTTATTCGTGTAGCAAGTGGACCTCTAGTCCGTTCTTCGTATCACGCTGATAAACAAGCGGCTGGAGAGAATGTAGCCTAATGACGCTTCCGGATCTCAAACCCTTTTTTGATT
This sequence comes from Rickettsiella endosymbiont of Aleochara curtula, assembly GCF_964030935.1. NCBI lineage: Bacteria > Pseudomonadati > Pseudomonadota > Gammaproteobacteria > Legionellales > Coxiellaceae > Rickettsiella > Rickettsiella endosymbiont of Aleochara curtula. The sequence goes on along the minus strand of NZ_OZ034990.1, from coordinate 1,127,330 downwards.
GGCTACAAATTCACCCTTATTTAGCTGGTTTAATTACCTATTTTATCTCCTTTCTTGAATGTTTAGTCATGATAGGTTTCTTAGTACCTGGTACTGTTTTCATGACAGCCATCGGGACCTTAATTGGAATAGGGGTTTTGCCATTTACACCTATCGTTATATGGGCCATCGCAGGAGCTATCACAGGTGATGTACTTAGTTTTTGGATAGGTAAACATTATCATCATCATACTAAGGATTTCTGGTTATTCCGCCGCTATCCCAAACTTTTGAAAAAAGGAGAAGCTTTTTTTGACAAACATGGAGGAAAAAGTATTTTTTTTGGGCGTTTTATTGGGCCGATTCGTGCTATTTTACCTTTTATAGCTGGCATGGTACGCATGCCCTGGCGCCAATTTTTAATAGCCGATATCATTTCAGCTATTGCGTGGGCACCGGTATATATGTTACCAGGAATACTTTTAGGCCAAGCCTCTCAGCAATTACCCCCCGAAGCAGCAAGTAAATTAATCATCTTTGTTGTCTTACTTTTACTATTTATTTGGTTAGTCTACGCTTTCATAAAATCTTGTTATGCATGGTTTAGTCGTTTATTAGATAAACAGGTTGCTTATCTTTGGCGTTTCACGCGTAACCATCCAAAGCTCAAAACCATCACCTCTCTTTTGACAGATTATCGACATCCTCAATCGCATGCTCAATTAGCGCTCGCTTTAGTTTGCATTTTTTGTGCGCTTGGATTTCTAGCAATAGCCTTTAGCGTAACTCATCATGGCATTGCTACTTATTTAAATGAACCCATTTACCATTTAATGCGTAGTTTACGTCAGCAAAATTTAGATAAATTCTTGGTAGTTATGACTGAGCTGAGTCCGAGAATACTTGCTGTGTTTTGGATGCTTATGTTAGGGTTTTTTTTAATAAAAAGAAATTTTTGGCTTAGTCTACATTGGGGGTTAGCAGGATTATTAAGTTATGGTTTGGCAGATGTATTTAAACATATTCTGCATATTGCGCGCCCCATAGGCTTAGTGCAAACACCGCTTGGCCACTCTTTTCCTAGTGGGCATACCGTAAGCGGTATTTCCATCCTAGGATTTTTTGCTATTTTAATCGCCATAGAGAGACCTAAACCACAACGAATGCTGGTTTATGCATTGGCTAGTTTCATTATTCTCTTAATCATGTTTTCGCGTATTTACTTAACCGCACATTGGTTTAGCGATGTTTTTGGAGGTGCATTATTGGGAATTAGTATCCTCACTGGTCTGACTCTTTCCTATCGTAGAAAAATGGATCATACGACTATTCCATCTGGCAAGATTGCTATATTGGGTATTTTAATTTTATTGCTTTGTTGGGGAGCAAATCTAGCTTATGGTTATAAAAAATTACTCTCAAACTCCCAACTTTTTTTTCCTGAACAAACTATCAATTTTAATAACTGGTGGAACGATGCTAAATTCCAAATTCCAATTTACCGAATAGGGCATTTTGGTCAGAAAATAGAAGTATTAAATATTCAATGGGCAGGAAAACTCTCGGATATTCAAAATCATTTAGAAAGACAAGCCTGGTATACGCTCCCAAAAGCAAAAATTTTTACAACACTTTATAAATTAAGTTTACATACCAACGACCCCAACATTCCTTTATTTATTTCTTCTAATGCCGGTCAAGCACCCGCATTAACGATGACAAAATATTTTCCAACTACACATAATTTATTAGTTTTAAATCTCTGGAATTCACATAAAATATTAAGTAATGGTATGCCTTTATGGCTAGGTTTAGTTCATTATCATAAAACCTGGCACTTACAGTTTCGACCTTTAAAAAAACAAACTAACATGCAATATTTTATAACTGCTGATCAGTTATTGTTACACGATCTCAAATCGTATACCGTAAAAAATGTAAATTATACCGCCTCTCATAGTCGTGTACTTTTCATTAAATAATTTAGAGTAACGAAAGAATTTTATAGGCAAGTTTTGCTACCAGAAAATCACAACTATGCAAATGGGGAATAGGCGCAAGTTCATTAATATCCGCCCCGACGATAGTCCCAATTTGACTCGCCGCAGTGATAATTTCTATAGCATCCTCCCAGAATAAACCGCCTGGTTCTGGTGTCCCTGTTGCAGGCATGACGCTTGAATCAAATCCATCTACATCGAACGTCAAATAAATAGGGCGGCCTTTTAAGTGAGATACGATTGTATTGACATCCCATCTTTTTTTGTCTTTCCCCCAATAAATATTAATTCTGTGACGATTTTCTTCAATGAAAGGAACTTCTTCTATTGAAACATTACGAATTCCTACCGAAACTAAGTTAAGGTTATTATGATCTAAACAACGTCGTATGGCTGAAGCATGAGAATAATGTTGGCCCTGATAGCCATTTCGTAAATCAGCGTGGGCATCAAAATGAAGTAAAATTAAATCATCGTATTTTTTTAGATAAGGACGAACCGCACCTATCGTAATAGAATGTTCACCACCCAAAACAAATGGAAATTTTTTATCATCTAACACTCGTGTAACTATATTTTCTAGTTGTTGTAATGCATCAGGAATTTCCAATTCAATCTTTGGTTCATCCAATGTAACTATGCCAATTTTACGGAAAGGTTCGCACCACAAATGCTCATCAAATAATTCAACTTCGTGTGAAGCACGGATAATAGCCGCAGGCCCCTTAGCTGTGCCTCCACCATAAGTGACCGAACTTTCAAGACCAAAGGGAATAATCACCGCCTTGGCATCTTCATAGGCAACAGCATCTTTAGGATCTAATCCTAAAAAGCCTTTTTTAGGAGGCATACATTGCATGTCAAAACCTTTTTTTAATTGAATAATTCCGCATAACGTCGACGATTGCGATTTTTCCAATAACCGCGATGGTAAGCATCACTCGCTAAAAGCGGTAATACTGAACCTGCTTCAGCAAAAACCATTTGCTCGTAAGCTCTATCTACCTTACCCCAGGAACATGCTTCTTTTAATGTTGAGCTAGAGCAAGCACCATCTCGCACATCCGCAACAGTGATTTGAATGGCATACTTATGCATATCTACAGATTTTCCAAGGATCTCTGCACACACTACGGTATCTTGGATAAAATTTTTCGGCACACCGCCACCGATCATTAATAAACCAGTCGTATCAGCCTTGATCTTGAGGTTAGTAAGTTCTCTAAAATCGCGAATAGAATCAATCGTTATATGTTGATTTGGATTTTTTACCTGATGAAGTACCAAACCAAATCCTGCAGAAGAGTCGGTAAAAGCAGGGCAGAAAATTGGAACGCTATGTTTATAAGCGAGTTGCACTAAAGAATCTTGTTTTTTTGCATGACCGTTCGCTAAATAAGCACCCATTGCCTGAATGAACTCCCGGGAGCTATAGGTTTGTGGTTTAAGATTATTAGCAATTTCTAAAATAACATGATCACAACGTTGGAGTTGCTCTTCATCAATGTAAGTATCATAGATGCGATCGATCTGTAAATCGCGCAATTTTCCATCATTAAATGAAGAACTTCCTTGATAATGTCGAAAACCTAAAGCTTCAAAAAAATCCATATCGACTATGCTTGCTCCAGTAGCTACTATGGCATCTACCATATTGTACTTTATTAAATCCGAATATAGCTTCATGCAGCCACCGGCTGAGGTCGAACCTGCCATTGATAAAATTATGCTACAACGTTCATCCTGAAGCATCGCGTTAAAAATTTGCGTAGCACGTGCCAAATCGCGCGAGGTAAAGGACATAGCTGCCATTGAGTCAATAATAGGGCGTGCATCAAAAAGCGTAATATCAATATGCTCAACCAACTTACTCAATAACTTCTCTTTTAATGAATTTTTACAAACTTGTGTATCCATTAGTTTTCCTTATAAATAATTTATTATTTAGCCACTAATTCTCGCGATTTCTGCAAATTAACTGCAGAAAACATACTCATTATAGGTTTATCTGAAACCACAATAACTCCTTCCTCTTGTTTAAAACCATTAAATCCCGTTGAAAGAGTTCTACCATAAGCCCCCACTTGACCAATTTCAATATAATTTCCCTCTTTTACATCACTAGGCAGATAAAAAGGCCCCTCCATATAATCTAAAGAATCACAGGTTGGACCATAAAAGCTAAATGGAATAAGATCTTTGTTTTTATTATAAGATGTTTGTATTAAACGCACCGGAAAAATAAAATGCGGAATTCCTGCATCAAAAAGACTACCGTAGGTTCCATCATTAATATACAACTGATTTTTTTTTCTTGATTCTACCCGTACGATTACAGATGTACTTTCTGCCACTAAGCATCGACCAGGCTCACAAAGTAATTCTATGTGAGGGAATTTATTGGTAATTCCCTCAAATTCTTCGTGGATAGCATTGAAATAAATATCGAGTGCTGGTGGCGTCATGCCCGGGTAAATAGATGGAAAACCTCCGCCCACATCAAAATATTCAATCCCTATCTTTGATTGGTTAATCAATTTATTAGCCAAACGTATAGCAATTCGATAGGCATCCGGATGCATACATTGTGAACCAACATGAAAAGTAATACCAAGCTTATAAGCCACTTTTCGTAATTTTTTTAAAAGTTCCGGGGCTTCATCTAAATTAATCCCAAATTTGGCTGATAAATTAAATTCAGCAAACGTATTCGGAATGGCTAAACGTAAATGCAAACACAAATCTTTGGCATTTTCGGTAACTCGGATAATTTTCTTAAGCTCATCCAAACTGTCTAAAGCAAAATGTCTTACTCCATAATTAAAATAAGCTTCATAAATCGCGAAAGTAGATTTTACTGGATGCATAAAATATAGTTCAGCATCAGGTATAAGGGATTTAATCATACGAATTTCTTCATATGAAGCGACATCAAACGCATTAATACCTTGATGCCGCAAAAGATTTATGACTTGTTTTTCGGGATTAGTTTTGACAGCATATAAAATGTGCCCTTGAAATCGAGTGCGAAAATAATTAACCGCGCATTCCATGACATTCGGTCTAAAAACAAAAACTGGCTGTGATGGCCTGCTATCCACAACAGACGCAATGGTGCGTAGTTTCATATTCATATACCTCTTCAAAATATATTTTTAAAAGCTAGTACGCGCTTCTAAAATCTTCAAAAAGGTATTATTTTTAGTATTGCCAGCCAGGCAAAAAGAAATGAATGCATCAGCATTTATAGTCACAAGGTAAAATTTCATATTGAAAAACCAACCTTTTATAAGGCTATTTTAACGATACCACGGTATGAATCGCCTGATACCGATACCTTTTGCAACTTGGATAAGGTTATTTTTGATTTTAAAATCATTATATATGTTTTTATCCTTTCCTTTACTATAAACAATCTCGGTGTTCCATAGATTAGGTTAAAACTTTTTAAATTTAAGTTAACTCAGCTTTGATTCAAGCAATTAATACTAATCCGCGTTTTATCTTCAAGACGCATTGCCGTTAGACATCTCCCCCATACGCAACCAGTATCTAAAGCATATACGTTCTGTTCATTGGTTTGACCCTGTAATGCTGCCCAATGACCAAACAAAATATTCAAATCTTTACTACGTCGATTGGGTAGTTTAAACCAAGGAAAATAATTTTCCGATATAGCATTAACCCCCTTTTCTGTTAGCTCCAAATTCCCTTTGATATCACAAAACCTTAAACGGGTCAAACAATTTGTAATGCAGCGTAACCGCTCCCAACCCATGAGATTATCGCTCCATCGAGAAGGTTCATTTCCATACATATTTTTTAAAAATTCTATGAAATGTTTACCTCTCAATATAGTTTCCACTTCTCGTGCACATGAAATTGCTTTATTTAAATCCCATTGCGGCGGAAAACCTGCGTGCACTAAGGTATAGTCTAAATTAGCATCATGATGTAACAAAGATCTATTGCGTAACCACGTACACAGTTCTTCTTTATCTGGCGCATTTAAAATAGCATATAAATTATTTTTCGGATCAAAACTTACATCAGTATAGACCACAGATAAAAGATGTAAATCATGATTACCTAATACTACTTGAACGTTATTTAATTTTTTTATAAAACGAAGAACTTCTAATGACTTTGGTCCTCTATTTACCAGATCACCGGTAAACCACAAAACATCGTTTTGAGAATCAAAGTGAATTTTGTATAACAATTGGAGCAAGGAATCAAAACAACCTTGAATATCACCAATAGCATAGGTTGCCATATTAAAATTAACTACTTAAATTAGGTGAGGTAAAATTTTTGCTAGGATTTTTAACCAAGGTATTTAAATTTATAATTTTCTGTATTGAGGTATTTGAAGTTATGAGTGAAATCAAACGAATATCTCCTTGTAAAACTCTCTGGGGTGAATTTTTTTGATTTTCCTGAGTAGTAGATACTCCACCCACTGCTCGATATCTTTTACTTAAATCCCCCAGGCCAGACATACCTCCGAAAGCTCTATAGCGCTGATCTAATTCACTGATAGATATTTGATAAAGCTTAGCCACATCAATAAATTGTTTTTCTATCACTTCTGGATGTTTATAGCTTGGATTTACATCAGCGAAATCTTGAAAAAGAGCAGCAGATATAAATATTTTTCCATCAGAGATTCTTATTTTAGCATCCTTTTCATTAATAAAAATTTTCCCGTCGGTAAGTTCTTTACGCAACCATTGTAAAAATGCCTCTCCACTCGGATCCGTTTCAGCTATTTGTGCATTTATTCGAGTATTTTCAATAATATCAATTTCTGCGCGTGGAACCATAGACATAAAGGATGTCATAGGAATACGATCTTCTTCGCCAGATAATAAGTTTAACCAGGTTTCTAATACGTTTAAATCACTGGCTATCCAATTAAAACCTTTTGTTTCTAAAGCAATATTTGTAACACTATCTAAAATCTGGCGTGCTAATAAAGGAGTGGTTGCGCTTTCTAAATTATCTAAATTTTCTTTTATAAACTCTACTTCATAGTAATATCCTTGACCTAACATGCTACTTTTATAGGGCTCCCATATTCTTAATGGATAAGCTTCTTTATGATAGATCATAATGGAATATTTAACGAAAAGTTTCCCTATATCTAAAAATAATGCAGCAGTAAATGCCGCATAAACCCATAATGCTTCCTTATCAGAAATATTACTGAAATTAATCTCTTCAGGAAAAAAATATTTTAAACATAAAGTCAGTGTTCTTGTGCTCCTTTCCAAACCTCTTTCCAAAAAATTAATTTCCTGGTTAAAAAATCCATACTGCATTAAAGGAATATCCTGGACAAATTCAGCAAATTTCTTAATGATAGCTAAGTAATGACTAAACTGGCTAGATGGTTTAATGAGTGATTTTATAGTTGCAATTAAAGCTAAATTATTTTCTGAATTTAATAGATCATCAGCTGCTTTAATCACATACAAATCAGTTTGTATCTTTTTAGGTTTATTTATTTTTTTAAAAGAGGCCCTCAGGCCTCGGAACATTACCATTTTACAATACCTACGAAATTTTTTAGCATATACTTAATTAAATTAACGATAGTTTTAATCTATCTATAAATTAAAAATTATAAAAATAATTAATTTTAATTATGGGTTAAAAAACTAGTCTTTCGGGAAGGGGGGGTTGAATATATTTACCGTAAACTACGCCTTTAGCCTTATTACCCATAAAAAAAGATAAATTTCTATACAGTTTAGCATGGAACTGGCAAAATAATAGTGCAATAATCTTGAGGTTTTCTATGTCATTACCAGTAAAACGCAGCCAAACTAAACATTATTATGAAATTAGCCCCAAAAATCTCCCTCTTTCATGCCCTTTAAAAAATAGCTCCCTATGGGATTCGCACCCTAGAGTGTATTTACCTATTGCCAAAATGGGTCATGTTACTTGCCCTTATTGTGGAACCGAATATACTCTTCGCACTTGAAATTTTGCCTGCGTTCCCGCTCAACTCGCAATCCTCATCTATCTTGAAGAAATGAAGGTTGATTTATTCTCGCGGCACCTTGGCAAAAACCCAATTGCCGTGAGTACACTTTTTTGAAAAATGAATTTAACTAGTATCATTCCTAAAAAAATTCTCATTATCAGCCCTGCATGGATAGGCGATATAGTTATTGCCCAGGCTTTACTTAAGTATATAAAGCATAGTAACTCAGAGACAATAATAGATGTATTAGCTCCTGCTTGGAGCCATGAATTGTACATCGTTATGCCGGAAATTAACGAAGTTTTAACAATGCCTTTAGGTCATTCTCAATTTCAGTTAAAAAAACGCTGGCAGCTTGGGAAAAGATTACGACTTAAAAAATACCAACAAGCAATTATTCTTCCAAACTCATGGAAATCTGCCATTATTCCTTTTGCAGCCGACATCCCTATAAGAACAGGTTGGCTTGGTGAAATGCGTTTCGGATTATTAAATGATTGGCGTATTTTAAATAAAAAAATATACCCTATGATGGTCCAGCGTTTTCTGGCTTTAGGAGATACTAAAGCTTTAGCTAAAACGCATAAAAATTTGGATTGGTATGCTTTCCAGCCTCATTTAGAAATTAACCACAATCACAATAATGCGAAGCTGAAAAGCTTATTCCCAGTTGAAGAAAAACCTTTACTTATACTATGCCCAGGTGCCGCCTACGGCCCGGCTAAATGTTGGCCTGCAGAATATTTTGCAGAAATCGCAAATTACAAAAAATCAAAAGCTTGGCAAATTATATTACTTGGCTCTAAATCTGATGAGTCTGTGGGGTATAAAATACAGCATCTGACTAAAAATGCTTGTATTAATCTCATTGGAAAAACATCCTTACTAGAAGCTTTAAAAGTTTTATCTTTTGCTACATTAGTTGTTTCTAATGACTCAGGACTTATGCATTTAACCGCGGCGTTAGATAAGCCTTTAATTGCACTCTATGGTTCGAGTAGCCCAGAATTTACACCTCCTTTATCAGCAAAAGCTAAAATAATCTACCTAAAACTTAGTTGTAGTCCTTGTTTTGAAAGGGAATGCCCCCTTATACATTTCAATTGTTTAAAACAATTAACACCACAAATTGTTTTAAATGCTATCGATGATTTAATAAATAATGCAGAATTATTTACCAATACAAAAACTTGAAAAAATTTTTCCTAGCAGATCGTTTGTCGTAAACTGACCGGTAATTTCTCCTAAATAATTTTGTGCTAGGCATAAATCTTCGGCAAGTAATTCAGGAAATTGATTTTCTTGTAACTTTATTAAACCGTTATTTAAAGCAGCCTCGGTATTCGTTAAAGCTTCTAAATGTCTACGCCTAGCACTAAAATTACCTTCAGATGAAACAGTATAGCCAGCATATTTTTTTAAAAAATTAAAAAATAATGTTAAACCTTCGCCTGTTTTTGCAGATAATTTAATAACATCAAAGCCCAATTCTTTATCTATACTTGATTTTTCTTGTTTTAGATCAATTTTATTTCTTATAATAATTATGCGTTTATCTGTAAAAATATCTTTTAAAAAAGTCTGTTGTTCCTTCCAAAATTTTGAATCTTCAATCGCGGTTGTTGTATGATCAACTACCCACAAAATTAAATCTGCTTTAACTATTTCGGCTAACGTCCTTTTTATACCTTCTTTTTCAATCTCATCTGTGGTAATTCTTAATCCTGCAGTATCAACGATGTTGAGTAGCAAACCTTCAATTTGAATTTTTTCCTTAATGACATCGCGAGTGGTACCGGCAAAAGAGGTTACAATTGAAGATTCTTGCGCACTTAATTTATTTAATAAACTTGATTTTCCCACATTAGGTGGACCAACAATAGCTAAGTTCAACCCTTCCTGTAATAAAGTGCCTTGTTTAGCCAAATTTTTTATTTCTTTAATATCAGCTAGAATAGAATGTAATTTATTTACAACTTCAGTATCCCTTAAAAAATCTATATTTTCATCAGCAAAGTCTATCGCTGCCTCTAACCAAATTCTTAAGCTTATTAAGGTATCTCTCATTTGGTTAATACGCTGCGAAAAATCTCCCTGTAATGAACGCATAGCAGCGCGTGCTGCTTGTTCCGATTCTGCGTCAATTAAATCAGAAATAGCTTCTGCTTGCACAAGATCGAGCTTTGAATTTAAAAATGCCCGCTCAGTGAATTCTCCTGGTCGCGCTAAACGAGCGCCTAACTGCATTACCCGCTTCAATAGGCAATCGACAACGACAGGTCCCCCATGGCCTTGTAGTTCGAGAACATCTTCACCTGTAAAAGAGTTCGGGGCAGGAAAATATAAAGCAAGACCTTCGTCGATAACACTCCCATCTTCTGACAAGAAGGAAAGATATTCCGCATATCTCTTTTTAGGTATGCGACCCAATAGTTGAGTGGAAACCCGCTGAATATTTGAACCTGAAATACGAATAACAGCCACCCCCCCTCTACCACGAGGAGTGGCAAGGGCTACAATAGTTTCGCTGTCTCTATCTAAAAATGTTTCAAAATTACTCAATCGGATTTAACCACTGTTATCGCTTCTTTTTTGATAAATCAATGCTCACTCTACGCATAATGAACCATTGCTGCAAAATTGAGAGCGTATTATTCACAACCCAATACAATACTAGTCCCGAGGGAAAATTCAAAAATAAAGCAGTAAAGAAAATAGGCAGAAACTGCATCACTTTCGCTTGCGTAGGGTCTGGCGGCGGTGGGTTGAGGCGCTGTTGAACAAACATAGTAATACCCATTAAAATAGGTAAAATATAGTAAGGATCTTTGGTAGATAGATCATGAATCCAGAGTATGAATGGTGCTTGTCGTAACTCGACACTCTCTAAAAGCATCCAATACAGTGCAATAAATACTGGGATCTGCACCAAAATTGGCAAGCAACCCCCCAAGGGATTCACTTTCTCGGCCTTATAAAGCTCCATAGTAGCTTGAGTTAACTTTTGCTTATCATCGGCGTAACGCTCTCTTAAGGCTTGTAAACGTGGCTGTAAGTTACGCATACTAGCCATGGAACGATAACTTTTAGCCGACAAATGATAAAAAGCTAATTTGATTAATATTGTTACTATAACTATCGACCATCCCCAATTTCCAACATATTGATGGATGTGTTTTAGTAACCAAAAAAGCGCCATCGAAATGAACCACAAAATTCCATAATCGACAGTCAAATCTAGATGAGGAGCAGCAGCTTTTAAGCGATCCATAATCTCCGGACCTAGATAAAGCTTGCTCTGGCTGATAAATTCCATACCTGGCTGAACTTGAAAGGGCACACCAACCATACCCAAGGTGTAAATGTCACCTTTTGCATAGCTAAAGAAATGGAATTCCTGTCCAACGGGAGGTATCCAAGCGCTTAAAAAATAATGCTGCAACATGGCCACCCAACCATTCTGAGTAGCCAAAGAGATATTTCCTTGCCCCATTTTATCGAAACTTATCTTTTGATAAGGTTTATCTTGGGTAGAAATCGCCCCACCCGTATAAGAGCTGATATTAAACAAACTGTGTGTTTGAGCAATTTTTTTTTGTTGAAATTGGATATAAAGTCGTCCTTCCCAAATAGAAGACGAATGATTTGATATTTGATAATTAACTGGAATTAAATAATCATTTCTTTTAAACGTAAATTGTTTTTGAACCTGTGCTTTTCCACAAGTATTACAAATCAAATTAACTTTAAGCTCTGATTGTCCCGGCTCTAAACTATAGTTATTTTTCGGGCTATAATATTGAAACACCTGTTTTTTATCAGATAATACTAATCCGCTTTGGGCAACATAATAATTAGCTGCATCGGGACTTAGTAATCGAAATGGAGAAGAACTGACCTGACTAGGATGTTGTGGATATTGTAAAAGATTAGCTTTGACAATATTTCCTCCTAAGGTATCTATCCAAATATCAAGTACATCTGTTTTTACCTGGATAAAACGTTGTTGCTGAACGTTTTTAATTGGAATAGCTGTTTCAGTCAGGGATGTTGGTAATTTTACCGTCTTATTATCCACCCATTTTTTTTTGATAAAATTTGCAGATCCTATTTCTTGATTGTTAGGTGGATATTCATTTTGCCATGCATTCCATAACATAAATGCGATTAAAAACAAGGCGCCTAATAAAAAAACACGAGCCAGTTCCATATAAATTAACTCATTTTAGTTGGTATACTCACAGTAATTGGATTTTTAGCAAGGCGCTTCGAAGATGAGCAACCGGAGTGTATACAAGATACATGAGGATTGCGAATTGAGCGGCAACGCAGACAAAAATTCAAGTGCGCAGAGTATAGTTTAGAAACAGGAAGTGGTGGGACCGGATCATACCCACCTGTATGTAAAGGATGGCAACATAATAGTCTACGTAGGGTCAGATACGACCCTTTACAAGCACCATAGCGCCCGATTGCTATCTGAGCATATTTCGAACAGCTAGGATAAAAACGGCAGTAGTGCCCTATTAAGGGGCTAATAAGATAACGGTAAACCTGCAATAAAAAGATCAGGCTCTTTTGTAAAAAACTGCTAACCTTGACCATTGTTTATCTAAATCACACAACAAAACTTGATTATTATATAAAGACCGACTTGTGACTACAACAACAATATCTACTTCAGGCAATCTACGCCGATTAAGTCTAAAACTCTCGCGTATGAGGCGCTTAAGGCGATTCCTAGACGTTGCGCTTGGAATTATCTTTTTCGCAACGGCCAAACCCAATCTAGCGTAACCTAAATCATTAAGCTTAGTATAAACAACTAAACCACCTTGTTTGTGTTTATTTCCTAGTCGAAAAGTCCGTTGAAAATCTTCCGCTCGTTGAAGCCGTATTGACTTAATGAAGCCTTGGTTAGTCTTTATCAAATGAAGAAATAACCTAAAATTAGGCAGTTAAGCGTAAGCGACCCTTTGCACGACGTCGCTTGAGGATTAAACGGCCCTTTTTCGTGGCCATTCGCGCTCTAAATCCGTGTGTTCTTTTACGTTTAAGATTACTGGGTTGATATGTTCTTTTCATAATTATACCCCTAAAGGGTCTTTTACCTTGTAAAGATGACGTATCTTAGGTGACCCTATTTAGATTGTCAATTCATTCATCCTGAAGCCCTGAATAGGGATGCTCCAAACTGACTTTTATATAAAAAACTTCTCCGTCAAATTTGTGCATGTGTTTAAACTAAAATAGATGCTGGTCTTATTAGAATACCGTAGTGCTGCTTTTATAAAAGATATATATTTATCTTTTTAGATAATATATTGGGGTTTAAAGTCTTATTCTGGTGGTGTAAAAAACTAAAAATACTTTTTTCCTCACCCATTACCTTTTATCCCTATTATTATAATTATTTATTTTAAATAGATAGATGTGATGATAAAGCAAGGATATTTCTGTTATTAACTATAATTTTATGTGATTTTTCATGGGGTTAACTCCAAATTTAGCCAAGGATAAGTTGGGAATAAATGTGCATAGCTAGGTCCAGATTTCACAGTAAGGCAATTATCATTTTTTTTCAACACTTATGCACACAGGTTTGTTAGGAATTATTAACAGATTTTAAAATATAAAATTTGTATAAAAAAGATTACGCACGCCAAAGATTTTAGGAATAGAATTCCCTATAACGCTCACAGCAGCTGCGTATTTTTCATACGCATAACGAGCAATATATCCAGATGGCTGAATTAGAGCCAATCAAGAGAATAATTAAGTTTCTGAAAATCCCCATCGCGCGATCGAAGACATGGCAATGTGCCCGTCCTTTTTACCCATATAAGATTTTTAATACAAACTACTTGCAAACCCGCATCATCTTTTTTTTAATGAGCTTAGGCTAGATAAGCTATAAGAATTATGATATGAACTTAGGTCGGTTAAACCTTTTATTTTATGTGGTAGAGGAATTATTGTGGCAACCGCTTTAGCAACGTTCGTGTGGCAAAAATGTTTAGATCGATTACAAGATCATATATCTCTGCAAGATTTTAATACTTGGATACGACCGTTGCAGGCAGAACAAAAAGAAGATCAGCTCGTCCTATGGGCGCCTAATCAATTTGTATTGCATTGTGTGAATGAAAGGTTTTTGGTTCATATCAATCAGATTTTGACTCAGTTGGATGAAGCACCGCCGGAAGTTATACTGAGAGTTGGTAGCCGCGATAATCAAGCATCTCAAACATCTCCCATATTAAGGAACACACAGGACCTTAAAGGAAAATCTAAGGTTGTTAAGGTTTCAGCTACTCATATAAATTCAAATTTTACATTTATTAATTTTGTTGAAGGAAAATCTAATCAATTAGCGCGTGCTGCTTCGGTGCAGGTCGCAGAAAATCCAGGTGGTGCTTACAATCCTTTATTACTTTATGGCGGGGTTGGATTAGGTAAGACTCATTTAATGCACGCAATAGGTAACGCCATTTTATTAAAAAATCCACATGCAAAAGTGTTATATCTGCATTCTGAACGTTTTGTTGCTGATATGATTAGGGCTTTGCAAACTAATACAATTAATGATTTTAAAACTTATTACCGTTCGCTAGATGCTTTATTAATTGATGATATTCAATTTTTTGCTGGAAAAGATCGTTCACAAGAGGAATTCTTTCATACATTTAATACTTTACTAGAAAGTCAACAACAAATTGTATTAACCTGTGATCGATATCCTAAAGAAATGTCAGGAGTAGAAGAGCGATTAAAATCACGTTTAGGTTGGGGACTTACGGTTGCTATTGAACCCCCCGATCTTGAAACGCGAGTTGCTATCTTAATTAGTAAAGCTGAGCAAACCAAAATAAGTTTACCTCAGGAAGTCGCTTTTTTTATTGCGAAACGTATTCATTCCAATGTAAGAGAGCTTGAGGGTGTGTTAAAGCGAGTAGTAGCTTATGCACAATTTACAGGATTGCAGATCACACTTGAGCTAGTTCGCGAAGCTATAAAAGATGTACTCGCCTTACAAGATAAATTAGTAACAGTAGACAATATTATTAAAACCGTCGCTGAATATTATAAAATTAAAGTTTCTGATTTGCTTTCTAAACGTCGTACATCTTCTTTGGCGCGGGCACGTCAGATTGCTATGGCACTTGCAAAAGAATTAACAAATCATAGTTTACCTGAGCTTGGTCGAGCTTTTGGTGGACGAGATCATACGACGGTATTACATGCATTTCGAAAAATACAAGAATTAAAAAAAACAAATACCGGAGTTGCTGAAGATTTTATAAATTTATTGCGAACTTTATCGAATTGAGGAAGAAAAAAATGCAATTTATCATCAATCGTGAAAAATTACTGAAACCTTTACAATTAGTAACAGCTGTGATCGAGCGCCGCCAGACTTTGCCTATACTTTCCAATCTTTTAATAAAATTGGAAGATAAAAATTTATCTTTATTAGGCACTGATATGGAAGTAGAATTAGCAGGCCGTGTTGTTTTAGAAGAGTCAGGTGAATCTGGGATAACTACTGCACCAGCTAGAAAACTAATGGATATTTGTCGGAGTTTACCTGAAGGCAGTGAACTGAAATTTCAACAAAAAGGCGATAAATTATATCTTCAATGTGGCCGTAGTCGATTTAATTTATCTACTTTACCAGCAACAGATTTTCCACTGAGTGAAGCATTAGATAACCATCCTGAACAGTTAGAGTTTGTTTTATCGCAGAAAGGTTTACGCTCTTTGATAGAGTCGACCAATTTTGCTATGGCTCAACAGGATGTGCGTTACTATTTAAACGGAATGCTATGGGAGTTAAGTCAGGGAAGCTTAAGAGCTGTAGCAACTGACGGCCACCGCTTAGCACTTAATGTTTACTCACAGCAATTGGATTTTTGTCAAGGCGCCGAGACAATGAAGCAACCGGAGTGTATTAATATACATGAGGATTGCGAATTGAGCGGTAACACAGACAAAATTTCAAGTGCGAAGAGTATAAAAGAGGCAAATATCACGGTGGATAGTAATCAGATCATAGTGCCTAGAAAAGCTATTTATGAGCTTTCGCGTTTATTAAGTGATGAGGAAAACGATAGCTTAACTATTTTCTTAACTAAGAATCAGTTAAGAGTTCATATGCAGGATTATACATTTACATCTAAACTGATTGATGGCACATTTCCTGATTATGATAGAGTTATCCCACAAAGTGGTGATAAAATTCTAGAAATTGATCGAGATTTGTTCAAAGCTTCTCTAGCACGTGTGGGTGTTTTGTCGAATGATAAACATAAAAGTGTTTGTTTAGAGTTAAAAAATGATCTATTACGCATTTTTGCTAATAATCTTGAACAAGAGGAAGCTGAGGATCATCTCGATGTGTCTTATCGAGGTGAAGATATAAGCATAGCTTTTAATATTAGCTATCTTATGGATGTATTAAACAGTTTGCCGCCTGGATTGGTTAAAATTACATTAACATCTACAGAAGCGAGCGTGAGGCTCGAAGCTAAAGAAAAGGACGCTAGTGTATACGTGATTATGCCCATGCGCTTGTAATGCCTTATGCAATTGGTTCGTTTGAAAGCAAATAGTTTTCGAAATCTAACTGAATTAGATCTCGAGTTTTCTCCTGGTTTTAATTTTATTTATGGCCCTAATGGGAGTGGTAAGTCTAGTTTACTTGAAGCCATTTATTTTTTAAGTCTAGGCCGTTCTTTTCGTAGCAGTTTGGCCAGCCGTGCTATTCAATATGATGCAAAAAGCTTTAATTTGTTTTCTGTCATCTTGGGACAATGTTCTACAACTTTGGGCCTAGAAAAAATACGCCAAGGAAAAACAAAGATTAAAATCGGGAATAATACTAATTCTGTTAGTGAATTGGCTAAATTATTACCATTACAACTGATTAATCCCAATAGTTACCAATTATTAAGTGGCGGGCCTAGGGCTCGTCGACAGTTTATCGATTGGGGTGTGTTTCACGTGGAACCACAATTTTTCCAAGTATGGCAACGATTCCAGCAGGTATTAAAGCAACGTAATGCAGCTTTGCAACAGCAAGTACCAATAAATGAAATTAAGGTCTGGGATTTAGAATTAATAGATGCTGCTAACGAAATAACACTATTACGAGAAAAATACATACAACAACTAGCCCCATTAATCACGGAGTTAATAAAGAAATTACTTACTTTACAAGGTTTAAGCATAGATTTTTATCAGGGTTGGGATAAAAAAATTAGTTTAGGTTTAATCTTAACCAGTTCAGTTGCCCGCGATTACAAACTAGCTTATACACAATTTGGTCCACATAGAGCGGATTTATTAATAAAGTTAAATGGATATCCTGTCCATGAAATCTTATCGAGAGGTGAGCAAAAACTATTAACTTGTGCACTACAGTTGGCTCAAGGGATATTACTAAAAGAAATAACAAAAAAATCATGTATTTATTTATTTGATGATTTATTTGCAGAACTTGATCCAGTCAAACAAAACATGCTGATGCATTTACTCCATAGTCTGGAAGCACAAGTTTTTATTACCGCAATCGAAGAGAATTTGATAAAAGAGTTGGAAACTAGCGCATTAGGGAAAATATTTCAGGTAGAGCAAGGTAAAATTATGGAAAAAATTAAATTCCAGGGTCGATATTTGTATAATGAGCAAACAATATGAATCCTTGGTTAATTTTAGTAGTGGCGGGTTTATTTGAAGTAGGCTTTACGACATGTATGAAGTTATCAGAGGGATTTACACAGATGAAGTATACAATAGGATTTTTGTTTTTTGCAACTTTAAGCCTATTTCTTCTGAATAAAGCAATTGTGCAAATACCACTAGGGACCGCCTATGCGGTATGGACAGGAATAGGTGCCTTTGGGACAGCTATAATAGGAATGTTATTTTTTAAAGACCCTTTTTCATTGATTAGAGTGATTTTTTTAACTTTATTAATAGGTTCGATACTCGGATTAAAGCTAGTATCAAGCAGATAGAGATGTTCCACGTGGAACATCTCTTAGCTTTTTCAATAAATTGAAAGCTTTAGAAGTTGTCTTTAGAAAATTCTGGGGCTTGATAAGCCTTGTCGATTTCTGGATCAGGGTCCATCATCGGGTTGTGATCTGGAAAGGGATCAGCAGGTTTATCCGGCTTAGCAGCTGAATTTCTAGCTTTTAAAGCATCCACTACAGCATATATAGGGGCTACTTGAGCTTCAGTTTTAGTACGTTGGTTATAGCCTTCAATAACTTTACTTTTTTGTTGTTGATTTAACTGGCCCCACTGATCTTGCGGTATTCCAAAGATTGAGGGAGGGCCGCAGGCGACCAGTAAGAAAGGAAATGTTAACAGGATAGAGTATTTTAAATTTTTCATAGTTCACCATAAAGCTTAATTTATCAGGTTGGCTGAAAATATATAAGCTTTTGGTAAAAATCAAGCTAATTTGGTTAAAATAAACCCTATTTCAAATTAAAATAGCTAGGTAGGTGTCTGAGAAGAGATTTTTTTAATTTTTAGCTGCTAGCGCATTAGCAACCGCATATATAGGGGCTACTTGAGCTTCTGCTTGTTGGCGTTGATTATAGCCTTCAATAACCTGTGTTCGTTGTTGCTGATTTAATTGCGCCCATTGATCTTGAGGTATCCCAAAGACGCTAGGAGTACACGCAGCCAAAAAGAAGGGGGCAATAAGTAAAAGAGAAAGACTTAAGTATTTCATAAAAATGAGTATTCGTTAGATAAATTAGATAAAAAATACCTAATATTCTGCCCAAAAGCAAGATAATTTTAACCAAACTAAGAGTCTTTTTAAATTCAAGTCATCACTAAGTATACTGTTGATTAAAATTTTCTAGTTTAGGAGTTAAGTGCTCTCTAGCATCGAACACAAAGCAAGGTCCTTTAAAATGGCTTTCGCTGCATTTTTCAAAGTAATTTAATATCCCACCCTCTAATTGATAAACTTCTCTGTAACCATTTTCTAAAAGATAGGCCGCCGCTTTTTCACATCTAATCCCCCCGGTACAAAAGGTCACAATAGGCATGTTTTTGAGTTTTTCAGGTAGTTTTTTTACTGCCTTAGGAAAATCCCTAAATCGTTTAAGGTGTAAATTTAGGGCATTTTTAAAACTTCCGAGTTCAACTTCAAAATTATTTCGTGTATCCAGAAGGACTAAATCCGGTTTATTTTCTAGCCAAATATTGAGCATTTCAGGAGTGATATAAGGGGCAGTATATTTTTCGGGATCAATGCTATCAATACCAAAGGATATGATTTCTTTTTTGAGCTTAATGAGCATTTTTTTAAAAGGTTGGAAATTAGAAAAACTTTTTTTAAATTCTAAATTTTGAAAATACGAATAAGTATTCAGAAAATTTTGAAAGTTGTTAATCGCATCATTTTCACCCGATATAAATAGATTAATTCCCTCAGTACTTAACAACACGGTTCCTTTCAAACCTAATTCTTCAGTTTTTGATTTAAGTGAAACTTGTAATTTTGGCAAAATATTGCTAGATAACTGAACAAAACGATAAGCAGTTATATTGATAATAGATAACATATTGTCATTTTAGATGTTTATAAAGTTTGTAAATTAAATAGAATTTTCTGGTGCTGGAACCAGGATTCGAACCCGGGACCTACTGATTACAAATCAGTTGCTCTACCAACTGAGCTATTCCAGCAATAAATAGAAGAGCCAAATTGTAGTCAATTTAATAAAAATTAGCAATTTTAATCATCAGTTTTTAACTTTGCTCGAATTTCTCCAGTATTAAAATAATGAATTTGATTTTTAATTTGCACACGAAGTTGGCCTTGTGTGTTTATACCCCTCGCCACACCTTCTAGAAAATTAGTCTGATTTTGTATTGTGATTAATTTACCGGCTAAGTTATCGAGTCGTTGCCAATCCCGCATAAAATAGTCTAAGCCTTTAGTTTCAAATACTAAGAGACTATGAAGCAAATTTTTTAAAATGAGTACAGCAAGTTGATTGCGTCGCGGAGGTAAATTTTGTATCGAAAAAACACTGGTGAGGTCGTGATGATTTATGGAATAATTATCAGGTGGATTATAAAGATTTAAACCAATACCAATAACCATTTTTTGGACTTTATGTTCAATTGAGCGTGATTCAATTAAAATTCCGGCCAATTTTTTTTGGTCGTAAATAATATCATTAGGCCATTTGAGTTGTATTCTTTTTAATCCATATTCTTCGAGCGCCTTAACTACGGCGATACCTACCACTAAGGTTAATCCAGCTAATTTATTAAGCGGATTGGAGAACCGCCATAAAACTGATAAAGCTATATTTTTCCCAAAATTTGAATACCAGGGGCGTTTAAATTGGCCACGCCCGGCTGTTTGTTGTTCTGCCAAAACGGCATTATTACCGGTGCATTCCTTTTTGTTGAGTAGATAATTGTTGGTTGAATCAACCAGTGTTAGCACTTCTAGTTGGGAAAGTAATTGGCTGGATTCACCTAATTCATTAACTATATAGGAAGCGTCAAGTAACTCTAAACCACCTGAGATGCGGTAACTTTTATCGTTATCAACTTGTAAATTTATTGATGGATCTAATAATCGTTTTAGTACTTCAGGAACTTTCTTACAAGGAATTTTTAAAAAATTGGCGATTTCTTCATCTGAATGAAACTTACCGTCTGCCAATAAGCCTAGAGTAGATTTTAGTAACGATATTTGAAATTCTTTTGGTGAGTGCATATTTTTTATAGTTTATCACTACTATGGATAATTATACTCACAGTAATTGGATTTTTGGCAAGGGCCGCGAGAATGCAGCAGCCTTCTTTTATTCAAGATAGATAAATAGATGAGGATTGCCGAGTTGAGCGGCAATGTAGAAAAACATCGAAGTGCGAAGAATATATTATATTAAGCGATGACCTGTTAATCTCTCCAGAACATGGAGTGGCGCAGCTTTGGGGTTTACCATAGCCGTTGTTGGCAAATAAAAGGTTTGTTCCAGCAGATATTGGCCTGAAATAGCAGCATGAGATACTTGATCAGTAGAAACTATCCAACTGGTACCCGGGGGAAAACTGATTTCTTTATATTTTACTTGTTTCTGATAATCCATATCGAGCTTCATACCGTCATGAATTTTTAGCATAATATGATCATAGTGCGTGCGAATACTTTTTGTAATGCCTAACCAATGAAGAAATTTAGCACTACCAGGAAAAGGCTTATTAATTTTCGGCAAAAAACGTTGAGCTACTTCCTCAAAGTTTTCACCCACACGCCAAACTCGATGTTCGCCATAAGGATTGATATTGCAAAATAAACGGACGATCCGATATCCTTGATTTGGGTTTGCAGCAAAAGCATCAACATGTAATCGACGATCGTCTTTGCGTGCAGAAGTTTTACGATTTCTTATTTGTACTGGGCGGTAACTTGCCCGTCCTACGGAAAGAGAATTCGTATACTGTGAAAATAATGAACTCGTGAAAGAGGTAGCTTGTTTGGAAAAACGTCCTAACATGGATTTCAAACGCATTTGGTGTTTTTGATCAGCCTTAATTCCTTTTAAACGATTGTCTTTTAAGTTAAAGCTAATATTTTTTGTTTTCTTATTCATTAAATAAGGAATAAAGAACATTCGTTCAGATGGATCAATATCAAATGACAGTTGCGGGCAAAAAATAATTTTTCCAGACTCAAGATCAGATAGCGCTGTATCTTGTTCGTATTGTTTAAATTCCATATCCCAAGCGGCAGCTGTACAGATAGAGAAAATATCCATTTTAAATTAAATCCGTTTAGAAAACTTTATTCTATAGCTTTTTAAGTTAATTTTCCAGAATGTTTGTTAGGGTTAAAAATCTAAATCAATAGATATTTTTTTTAATAATCCTGTAACTTAGGGCTTCCATTAAATGCGAAGTTTTAATTTTTTCACATTCAGTTAAATCAGCAATGGTGCGTGCTATGCGTAAAATTCTATGATAAGCACGCGTTGAAAATTGAAATTTTTCTAAAGCGTTTTCTAAAATTTTATGATCTTTATTTGAAAGCTTACAAGCGTCTTCTAAGATTTTTCCGGATAAATTATGATTAAGTTTTCCTAATTTTTCAAGTTGCTTAGTTCGTGCTTTTTCAACCCGCATGCGAATGACTTCGCTATTTTCCTCTTTGCATGGTTGAAGAAAATAGGTCTTCGGTAATGGGTTTACCTCAATACACATATCAATACGATCTAAGAAAGGCGCAGATAATTTTTTGCGGTAACGTTGGGTTTGATGTGGCGTGCACACACATTGGTTCACTTGGTTACCTAAATTTCCGCACGGGCAAGGATTCATAGCAGCAATCAATTGAAAATTAGCCGGAAATTCAGCTTGTCTTGCTGCACGTGAGATAGTTATATTTCCGGACTCTAAAGGTTCTCGCAAAGCTTCTAGTACTTGGCGATTAAATTCAGGTAATTCATCTAGAAATAAAATACCATGATGAGCTAATGATATCTCCCCTGGTTGAGGAGGACTACCTCCTCCCACTAACGCTATATTTGAAGCGGTGTGATGGTCTACGAAAAGGGGGATATCTCCAAGTGTTTAATTCCAGAGGTTGCCCCCCGATTGAATGTATCGCAGCAAGCTCTAAAGCCTCTTCATCACTGAGTAAAGGTAGTAAACTTATCAAGCGAGAAGCAAGCATGGTTTTTCCAGTGCCCGGAGGGCCTATCATTAATAAACTGTGCCTTCCCGCAGCACAAATTTCTAAAGCTCGCTTAGCATGTGCCTGCCCGTAAACTTCAGATAGATCAGGGAATCCACGATGCTCAAGTTTAGGATATTCTGCATGATAACGAGATAAAAATTCTCGTCCATGCAAATGCGAGCAAATTTGTAAAATATTTTTAGCAGGCAAGATGCTTGTTTTTTTTATAAAATTGGCTTCTTGTGCATTGCCTAAAGGCACTACAATAGTATGGTTGGCTTTTTGTGCTGCTAAAGCAAAAGGAATGATACCGGAAACGCATCGTAGTTCTCCTGATAATCCGAGTTCACCGATAAACTCATATTGTGCTAACGAATTACTTGGTATCTGATTAGAAGCGGCCAGAATACTTAGGGCAATCGGCAAATCAAATCGTCCACCCTGTTTAGGAAGATCGGCAGGGGCGAGATTGATGGTGATTCGTCGAGCAGGAAATTCAAATCGTGCATTAATTATAGCACTACGCACCCGATCTCGACTTCCCTTGACTGTGGTTTCTGGAAGACCAACAATGGATAAGCTAGGTAGGCCATTTGATATGTGAGTTTCAACATTAACAGGAAGGGCTTGGATACCCACATTTGCACGTGTTTGCACAATAGCCAACGACATAAACAGATCCTTCTTATTTATTATTTTTTTAAATACATCGCACTTAAATTTTTGTGATGTAACCGCTCAACTTGTAATCCTCAGAGTCTTTATACGGAAAGAGTATATTAGGATGGGGGTAATTGTCAAAAACCCACAATCTAGTATATCAGTCAAAATTTAAACTATAGATTGCTTTATTTTACAATTCTTTTATGTTTTGCTTTAGTTAAATGATTTTCTAAAGAAGTTACCTGTTTTTCCAAAGCATTTATTTTGATACGGGTTTTCGTTAAAACTTTTTTTTGCACATCAAACTCTTCACGTGTTACTAAATCAAGTTTTGCAAACATACTTTGTAAAATAGCTCTAAAATTTTTTTCTAAATCTTTCTTAAATTTATTTAATCCCGGTGGCAGACTTTCGCTAAGTCGTTTTACGGTATCTTCAATAAATTTCGTATCGAACATATAAGAATTCCTCTTTAGTGAATTAATATTTTAACCTAAGGACTTATAAATAACATCTGAATAGTTAATCATTGTGAGTGCAAATATTATCTAAAACGATTTTAAAAGTACTTAATTTATCATCGATAATCAACGTATGTTGTTGTTCTGATTTTAATAAAGGCTCTAGTAATTCTTTTTGATGTTTTAAAATAGTTGAGGTCGCTTCAGAAATACGATTATTTCGAGCGTTACGTTTTTTAATTCGTTGGATTATTTTAAGATCATCAGTTTGGCAATGAAGTATGTAAAAAGATACTTTTAAAAGACTAGCTAATTTATAGAACATTAATCGTTGAGCATGAAAAAGAAATGTGGCGTCAATTAACGCGGTAAATTCAGCTGTAATCACTATTTTTGCTAGTGCTAAAAGTTTATTATATGTTTTCTCCGTCGATTGAGGGGTGTAAATCCCCCCATAGGCACTTGAGTTAGAGTTTTCATATAAAGGTATATCAAATATCTGTTTGCGTATAATATCAGAGCTTATTTGGATCGCACCACATTCAATGGCAATTTTTTTTGCTATAGTGGATTTCCCTGATCCAGCGAGTCCATGCATAATGATTAAACATGATTTTTTAGAGTGAGTATAGAATTCTGCTAAATTTATGAAGTTGTAATAATCATTACGAATAGTTAATTTTTCTTTATCATCTAAATCTTTCTGATTTAAACGGAATAAAGCTATTTTGGCACGAACCACTGCTCGATAAGAAAGATAATAAGCTAATAAATTAAGTCCTTCATAATCCCCAGTAAATTGCAGGTACGTATTGATTAATTGATTAGCCAAATGAGGCTGTTTTTTTCCGGCTAGATCCATCGCTAAAAAAGCCAGATCCGCAATCACATCGGTCCATCGCAAATCTTCGTTGAATTCTAAACGATCAAAAAGAACAAGTTTGTCATGATAAAGAATAATATTCGCTAAATGTAAATCTCCATGACAATCACGAATAAAACCTTGCTCTTTGCGTTTTTCAAATAGTTTTTTATGCTTAGTAAATTGCTCGTTAGCCCATAATTCTAATCTTTTTACTTGAGCTATGTCAGTAGCGTCGCTAAGTAAAGGAATTATTTGTTCAAAATTTTGCTGAGTGGGGGCCTGTACTTCAAGAGGAAGGCCGAAACGAGAATTTTTGGGGGCAACAGGTGTTTTTTTATGGAATTCAGCGATTAATTGACCTAATTGGTCAATGAGTCCCGCGCTTAATTTGCCTCTTTTAAGAAGCGCACTTAGTAAGTTGTCTTGAGAAAACTCGCACATCTTGATGGCGTATTCTAAAATAGGCCCTGTGTCGCCATTAATCTGAGGATGCGCGATAGTTCCGGTAATGGGTACTACAGCAAGATAGATTTCAGGTGCAAATAATTGACCTAATCGTAATTCCTCTTCGCAGAAATGTTTACGTTTTTTTAATGTCGAAAAATCTAAAAAACCAAAATCAACAGGTTTTTTTATTTTATAAGCATATTTTCCAGTTAATATGACCCAGGAAACATGTGTTTCAATAAGCCCAAGTTGCACAACTGGATGATTAAAAGCGCGGTTAGATAGAAGATTCTTAATTAAAGAAGAGTTAGGCATAGTCTGAAGATTAAATATCAATATTTATTAACCCATACGCACTATAACGTAACTTGTTATTGGTTGTAAGGGGGTATAGGGGTTCAGATTAGATTATTTTATAAGGATATTTCAAATGAAATTGTCGGATGCTAAAAAATTAATCCAGCAGTTATTAATGGAAGCACAAATTGAGATAAATGGAAAAAACCCTAGGGACATTCAGATCCATAATGATAAATTTTATACGCGATTATTAAAAAATCCTATTTTAGCTTTAGGTGAATCGTATGTGGAAGGATGGTGGGACTGTGAAAGTCTCGATGAGTTCTTTTTTTATTTACTACATACAGAAGTACCCGAAAATATAAAAAAAAATAAATATTTTTTGTATTATTTTATCAAAGAAAAGCTTCGTTCACTTGCTCTGAGCTGCTTTAATTTACAAGCAAAATCTCGTGCATTTGAAGTGGGTAAACATCATTATGATAAAGGGAATTCATTATATCAGGCAATGCTGGATAAGAATTTAACCTACAGTTGCGCCTATTGGAAAAAAAGTAAAAATTTGGATGAAGCTCAGCAAGCCAAGTTAGCTTTAGTATGTGAAAAATTAAAACTCAAACCTGGTATGAAGGTACTAGATATTGGATGTGGATGGGGAAGTTTTGCTCGTTACGCAGCAGAAAATTATGGAGTTTCAGTAGTTGGTTTGACGGTATCTAAGGAGCAATATCATTACGCAAAAAAACTTAGTCAAGGTTGGCCTATAGAAATTCTCTTTAAAGACTATAGAGATATTACAGGAGTGTTTGACCGTATTTCTTCGATAGGTATGTTTGAGCATGTAGGGCCAAAAAATCATAAAGCCTACATGAAAATTGCGCATCGTTGCTTAAAAAATTCTGGATTATTTTTATTACACACTATAGGCAGTAACACATCAAAATATCATCCTAATCCATGGATACATAAATATATATTTCCTAATGGAATTTTACCTTCAATTCGTCAAATTGGAAAAGCCAGTGAAGGCCTTTTTATTATGGAAGATTGGCATAATTTTGGCGCTTACTACGATACAACATTAATGGCTTGGTTCGAAAATTTTAATAAATCGTGGATTTTTTTAAAAAAAGAATATGATTACTCCTCTTTTCATAGATTGTGGAAATATTATTTATTGGCATGTGCTGGGGCGTTTAGAGCACGCGATCTTCAGTTATGGCAAATTGTTTTTTCTAAAGGGGGTGTAATTAATGGGTATGAGTCTATACGCTAATTAACGAAAATCAGCTTTTAGATTCTGCAATGAAGAATTACCGACTCAACGCGATTAAATATTAGGTTTTTTTAATGGTTAGTTTCTGCAATGATTAGATAGAAAATAAATTAAACAGAAGCTCTAAGAAGGTTTACCCCCTAGTACTTTTATGAAACAATGTAAGCCTAATTTATGTGGAGAGTATCGTGTGATTGATGAGGAAGGTTTTCGGATAGGAGTGGGTATTATTGTTGCAAATTCTATAGGAGAAGTCCTCTGGGCTAGGCGCATTGGTCAGCATGCTTGGCAGTTTCCTCAAGGTGGTCTCCAAGTTAATGAAACACCGGAGCAGGCCTTATTTAGGGAGCTTTACGAAGAATTAGGATTAGAAGACTCAGATGTTGAGTTACTTGGAGGGACAAAAAATTGGTTATATTATTGGTTACCCCTTCATTTACGACGTTCACATATGCAACCATTATGTATAGGCCAAAAACAAAAATGGTTTTTGCTTTGCTTAAGAGGAGATCCGGAAAAAATTCGGTTCGATGTTACTCGTTCGCCTGAGTTTGATCGTTGGCGCTGGGCTCCTTATTGGTACCCTATCAGGCAAGTTATTACATTTAAGAGACATGTTTATCGGCGTGCGTTAGAAGAATTAGCGACATTGCTTCCCTCCCAAGTTGTACAAACGAGACGGGTTAGTAAACTATGTAGCAACTTAACGTTGGTAGAAAAAGTCGAATAACCAAATAAATATAAACTTATTTGAGCATGTTACGGTTTTACAAGACATAGGTTTAGTATTTTAAACCGTAATTTAATTATATGTTCAAATACTAATTAGTTAGGTATTTGCTATGTTGAAGATACTTCGTCGTATTGTTCAAGAGATCAGCGCAGCTCAAAGTTTTAAAGAAGCTTTACGGACATTAGTGAGACGAATTCGCGAAGCTTTGAATACACAATCCTGCACAGTTTTTCTACTTGATAATGAAAAAAATTACGTTTTACTTGCAACTGACGGTCTAAATCCTAGATGTGTTGGGAAAGTACGTTTTGGGTCTGATCAAGGTTTAGTTGGTTTAGTGGGACGAAATGGCGAATTAATTAATATTGAAAATGCACCCAAGCATCCTGATTTTTTATATATCGCTGATATTGGTGAAGAACGTTATAAAGCTTTTCTGGGTGTACCTATTATTCATAATCGTGCTTTATTGGGAGTATTGGTAGTCCAACAAGAAGAGCAGCGTTGTTTTGATGAAGCAGAAGAGGCTTTTTTGGTTACCATGGCTGCTCAATTAGGCGGTGTTTTAGCACATGCAGAAGCTACAGGAGAAATATTTTCTTTATTTAAGGAAAATAAAAAACAATTACAGCAAGATATCAGTTTTCAAGGGATTGCTAGTGCCCCAGGTATTGCCATAGGCCAGGTTGTTGTGGCATATCCATTTGCTGATTTAGAAGCAGTCCCTTATAAAAGAGCGGATGATTTATTAGCAGAAATAGCTCAGTTAAAAAAAGCTTTTAAAGCGACGCGAGATGATATTCATCGTTTAAAAAAACATATGATGTCTGTGTTACCAGAAGAAGAGCAAGCATTGTTCGATGTGTATTTAGCGATTTTAAATAAAGCTAGTTTGGAAAAAGAAGTTATAACCGCCATTAAAACTTCTCATCAATGGGCACAGGCAGCTTTGCAGTCGGTTATTAGTACGCACGTGCAACAATTTGAGAAAGTTGATGACGATTATTTACGTGAAAGAGCGGCGGATTTGAGAGATTTAGGACGTCGAATCTTAATGCATTTACAAAATAACCAATTTACGCCACCTTTATATCCAGAAAATACCATACTGATTGGTGAGGAAGTCAGTCCTTCTGCTTTAGCGGAAGTGCCTGAGGGCCGATTAGCGGGGATAGTTTCTGTAAAAGGTTCTAGTCATTCTCACTTATCTATTTTGGCACGTTCTCTAGGGATTCCTGCCGTTACTGGAGTAGAAAATTTACCAGTAAACCAACTCGAAGCGCAAACTTTAATCGTCGATGGTTCCCAAGGCCGGATTATAGTAGCTCCTTCTGGAAGGGTTAAACAAAGTTTTACTACACTGATACAACAACAAAGTGAATTTACGAATAGTCTAGAGGCTTTGCGAGAATTACCAGCACAAACATTAGATGGCTACAGCATAGCTCTGTGGGTAAATACCGGACTGATGGCAGACGCGAGTCTGTCTTTAACAGCAGGTGCAGAAGGCATAGGACTATATCGTACCGAAGTACCTTTTCTTATTCGAGATTGCTTCCCTGCCGAAGATGAACAATATGGTTTATATCGTCAATTATTAGCAGCATTTTCACCACGACCCGTCGTAATGCGCACATTAGACATCGGGGGGGATAAGGCATTACCTTATTTCCCTATTAAAGAAGATAATCCATTTTTAGGTTGGCGTGGAATTCGTGTAACGCTGGATCATCCAGAAATATTTTTAATACAAATCCGTGCAATGCTGCGAGCTAATTTGGAATTCAATAATTTACGCATCATGTTACCGATGGTTAGTTGTGTTGCCGAGGCTGATCATGCCTTACGCTTGATCGATCAAGCCTATGAGAAAGTAGTAAGCGAAGAACCCCAAGCATGTAAACCTCCAATTGGGATAATGATTGAGGTTCCTTCTGCAATTTATCAAGCTCGCGCATTAGCTGAACGTGTTGAGTTTTTATCGGTAGGAAGCAATGATCTTACTCAATATATGTTGGCTGTAGATCGTAATAATCCGCGTGTGGCCAATTTGTACGATCCGTTTCAACCTGCGGTTCTGAAAGCATTAGTTCAAATTGTTGAAGCTGCTCATCAAGCAAAAAAACCGATTAGCATTTGTGGAGAAATGGCCAGTGACCCCTTAGCTATACCTTTACTTTTAGCGATGGGATTTGATGCATTGAGTATGAACTCTTTTTCTATTCCTCGAATAAAATCTGTCATTCGCCAGATTAGTTTTCATCAAGCCAGAAAAACATTAATAAAAATTTTAGTAATGGATAATGCAACTGACATAAGAAAATACTTAAATGAACAACTGTCGAGATTTAATTTGGATCATTTAATACCGGTAACTGGTTAGCAGTATGAGTTGGTGTAAAAAATGTCAATCTAGTTTTAATGGTTATCCCATAGAGCAACCTAAGTGTGTGTCACGTCCTGAAAGCTACGCAGAACTTAAACCTAGCCAATTAATTTCTATAGCGCGCGGTTTAGGCGGAAGTTACGGTGATGCCGCTTTGAATGCTCAAGGAGAGATTATTTTAACAAACCGTTTAGATCGCTTTCTCGAGTTTGATGTGCACAAAGGTATATTGTCGGTTGAATCGGGTATCAGTTTGGCCAAGATCTTGGAACTTATTGTTAAACAAGGTTGGTTTTTACCAGTAATGCCTGGGACAGCAGCAGTTTCCTTGGGCGGATGTATAGCTACGGATGCCCATGGAAAAAATCATAGTCATGCTGGTTCCTTAGGACAATATGTACTCGGTTTACAGGTGATTACTGCTACTGGAGCAAGGATAAATTGTTCACCTGAAGTTATCCCAGAATTATTTTGGGCCACAATAGGTGGTATGGGTTTAACAGGAATTATTGGTGTAGTGACTTTACAACTAAAAAGAATTAAAACCGCTTATATGAAGGTGCAACATCAAGTTATACATAGCCTAGAGCAAACATTGGAAATCTTGTGTCATAAGGATGATGAGTTCGAATATAGCGTAGCTTGGCTAGATGCCTTAAATATGCCATTTTCTCAGGGCGTTGTTATGAAGGCAAAACACGCCGATTTGTTAGAACTTCCTACTGCTCAACAGAAATCAGCCTTTTCAACTCAAAAATATTCTTCCTTTAATTGCCCCTACTCCTTACCGATTTCTATTTTGCCTCCTTTATTGGTAAAACTGTTTAATAAAGCGTATTACCACCATTCAGCAAAAAGAGATCAAGCTTTTCTATTAGCGTACCACAATTATTTTTTCCCTTTGGATCGCATAAGAAATTGGCGGCGCTTATATGGAAAAAAAGGCTTTATTCAATATCAATGTACAATACCAGAAAAATTCTCCTATGCTGCCATAAAAGATATTTTGGAAACCTTGCATAAACATAAGCATCCTATTTATCTGGCTGTGTTGAAACGTTTTGGGCGGGAAAATTTAGCACCATTGTCATTTCCATTGTCAGGATTTACTTTAGCACTTGATATTCCTCTGCATAGCGAGAAATTATTTACTTGTTTAGATATTTTGGACGAAATAGTTATTCGTGCTGGAGGCAGGATTTATTTAGCAAAAGATGCTCGTTTAAAACCAAAGGCATTTCGCGACATGTATAAACGATACCCAGAATGGTTAGCAGTCAAGCAGCAATGGGATCCGCAGAATAGATTTAGCTCAAGTTTATCAAGGCGTTTAAAGCTTGAGAGCTAATAATTTAAATCTAGGGTTTTTAAAAAAGCCTGTAATTTTGGCTCACGACCCCGAAACTTTTTAAACAATTCGATAGCATCAATGGCGCCACCCTGCTCTAAAATATTATGTAAAAACGCTTTTCCAGTTGCTTCATTGAAGATGCCGTCCTCTTTGAACTTGGCAAAGGCATCACAGGCTAAAACTTCTGCCCAAAGATAACTATAATATCCAGCAGCATAACCTCCTGCAAAGATATGCGAAAATCCATGCTGAAATCGATTGAATGAAGCTACTGGGATGGTATCAATTTGTTTACGTATTGAATCAAGTAAGTCTTGAATTTGTTCGTAGCCTTTTGCTGGATCAAATTCTATATGCATACGAAAATCAAATAAGGATAGTTCCAATTGCTTTAATAATTGTAGACCAGCCTGGAAATTTTTAGCTTTACGCATTTTACTAATCAATGTATCAGGTAAAGTCTTACCGGTTTTATAGTGGCTACTGATTTGATCAAGAACAGATTTTTCCCAAACAAAATATTCTAAAAATTGACTGGGTAATTCAACTGCATCCCAAGCAACGCCATTAATGCCTGAAATAGCCGAGTAATCAATTACAGTCAGCATATGTTGTAAACCATGGCCAAATTCATGAAATAAAGTTAAAACTTCTTCATGTGTTAACAAGGGAGTTTCTAAGTGGATTGGGGGGGAGAAATTACAGGTTAAAAAAGCAATAGGTGTTTGAATATCACCATTGTCTAAGTAACGCCGTGATTGATAATCATCCATCCAAGCTCCTTCACGTTTTTCAGATCTTGCATAGAGATCTAAATAAAACTGCCCGCGTAATTGTTGCTGACTATCTGAAATCGAGAAAAAACGGACCTCGGGATCCCATACCTCAACGTTTTTAATTTCTTTAATTTGCATACCAAATAAACGCTCTATTAACTTAAAAAGTCCTGCAAGCACTTTATCTACAGGGAAATAACAGCGTAAAGTATCATCACAAATACCAAATTTTGTTTCTTGTAATTTCTCTCGATAGTATAAAATATCCCAGGCTTCTAAAGTTTCAATTTGATCTTGAGATTGCGCAAAACTAGAAAGTTCTTTCCATTCCTCTTTTGCTTTAGGTTGTGAATAAGCCAGTAGTTCCTCCAAAAATTCGAGCACTTCTTCAGGATTTTTTGCCATTTTATTCGAAGCCAAACTTTTTTGAGCATAATTTTTGAAACCCAATATTTGACTCAACTCATGGCGCAAATTAAGTATATTGAACATAACCTTGCTATTATCAAGCGCTAGATTACTGAGCTCCGAAGCGCGTGTAATGTGGGCTTTATATATGGCTTCACGTAGGGCACGATTATCTGCATAGGTTATTATGGGAAAATAGGAGGGATAATCTAGAGTAATTAAATAGCCACTTAGATTTTTTTCTTGTGCGGCTTTTTCGGCATTTGCGATAACGTAGGCAGGGACTCCTTTTAAGTCGGATTTATTACTAATGCATTTTGACCACTCAGCTGTAGCATCGAGTAAATTTTCTTCAAATTGATTCGATAGTTGAGATAACTGTTTTTGAATGTCCTGATATCTTTTTTGTTGAGTTTTGGGTAGATCGACTCCACCTAAATGAAAATCTCGTAATTCATTATGTAGACATTTTTCTTGGGCATAATTGAATTGATAATCACTATTAGCCAAGTTTTTAATGGATTGATAGAGGACATGATTTTGACTTAATTCGGAACTATAGATACTTAGTTTGGGGAGACATTTGTTGTAGGCACATCGTAGTCCGGGAGTCTGTTTGACAGCATAGAGGTGATTGATCGGAGACCAAAAATGTTGCAGTCGGTCCTCTAAATCATCTAATTTCTGAATAAAACTCCAATCAAGAGGCGTGACTTCAGCGAGTAATTTGGCTAATTCGGATCGATTGCTGGCTAGTAGAGCATCTAATTCACCGACTATATTTTTCGGATTAATTTTAGTAAATTTTGGTAAGGTAGTCATCATATATTCCTAAGGGTTTTATATTTAACTATTATTTTCTTTAAAAAATCAAACCGAGTTTATTTTGTCTGATGAAGATAAATTTTTAGCGATGCTTTTATTTGATCAAGCTTAAAACCACGATATTGAAAATAACGTATTTGACGTAACTGTTCTTTACGTAATTGACTAGGACGAAACTTTTTTAGCAGAATCTTCTGAATTGCGTCTAGCCAAAAATCTTCTTCTTGAGGAAGTTGAGAAAAAATAATATCATTATTTATTCCATATTGATGACATTCAGCAGTGATTTTTATTGGTCCATATCCTTGTCTTATACGTTTTTGAATAAAAGCTTCACAAAAACGTTCTTCGTTTAAAAATCCCTGTTCAATTAAACTATCTAAAACAGCCTCTACCGATTGATGCAAAAATCCTTTTTGTATCAATTTTTCTCGAAGCGTAAAGCGAGTATGTTCTCGTCTCGCCAAATGCTCCAAAGCAATTTGGCGGATTTTTTTGTCGACTTCTAAAATATCAACGTTGTATAACATAATCAGCGCGCTAATATACTCACAGCAATTGGATTTTTGACAAGGCGCCGTGAAAACGAAGCAACCGGAGTGTATTCAAGATACATGAGGATTGCGAGTTGAGCGGCAACACAGACAAAAGTTCAATTGCGAAGAGTTATTTATTCAATAATTTCAGCTTCCAGTTCTGGTACTTCAGGTGGGCTACTTTCGGTTGGTTTGTTGAGTAAGTTTTTTCGAATTTCCGCTTCTATTTTTTGACAAATTTCCACACGATCTTTCAAAAATTGTTTTACATTATCTTTTCCTTGACCAATACGTTCACCTTGATAGCTATACCAGGCCCCGGCTTTATCGATTAACCCATGTGTTACACCGAGATCAACAATTTCTCCCATATGACAAATTCCTTGATTATAAAGAATTTCAAACTCAGCTTGTCTAAATGGAGGGGCAACTTTGTTTTTTACTACTTTGACCCGCGTTTCATTACCTATGACTTCATCACCTTTTTTGATGGATCCGGTGCGGCGGATGTCAAGGCGTACCGACGCATAAAACTTTAACGCATTACCACCGGTTGTTGTTTCAGGGTTGCCAAACATAACCCCAATTTTCATGCGGATTTGATTAATAAAGATAACTAAAGTATTTGAGCGCTTAATATTTCCTGCGAGCTTACGCAATGCTTGCGACATTAAACGCGCTTGTAAGCCCATGTGTGAGTCGCCCATTTCCCCTTCAATTTCGGCGCGCGGAGTCAGTGCGGCAACGGAGTCGACAACAATAATATCGACGGCATTGGAGCGGACTAACATATCAACAATTTCCAGTGCTTGCTCTCCCGTATCAGGCTGAGAAATTATAAGATCGGCTGTCTTTACACCTAATTTAGCGGCATAAATAGTGTCCAGAGCATGTTCTGCGTCAATAAATGCCGCGACCCCTGCGACCCCCTTCTCCCCTATTTTTTGACACTCGGCAATAGTTTGTAAGGTAAGTGTCGTTTTACCAGAGGATTCAGGCCCATAGATTTCGATGATGCGCCCGCGCGGCAACCCGCCTATCCCCAAGGCAATATCTAGACCTAAAGAACCCGTGGAAACCACGTCTACAGGAACCTGGCTAGAGTCGCCTAGACGCATTACCGCACCTTCCCCGTGTTGTTTTTTGATTTGGCTTATTGCCATTTTAAGGGCTTTTTCTCGAGCATTACTTGCATCACTCATAACGAAGGTACCTTTTATAAGGAAAAAATGTGTAAAAATGGACTCTGGCTAGCATTATCGC
Source organism: Rickettsiella endosymbiont of Aleochara curtula (assembly GCF_964030935.1). Lineage (NCBI taxonomy): Bacteria > Pseudomonadati > Pseudomonadota > Gammaproteobacteria > Legionellales > Coxiellaceae > Rickettsiella > Rickettsiella endosymbiont of Aleochara curtula. Next base: position 1,092,341 of record NZ_OZ034990.1, on the reverse strand, counting down.
ATAAACTAAGCAGCCGTCTCTATATGCTTTTTTGATCGATCTGCTCAGAACAAGTATTTGTTTAAAACTTAAACAAATCTTGAGAAGCTCATGCGCTTTATAGCATGTCCTTTTTTATAGTGGCTGGATACTTAAAAGTTAAAAAATGTAAGAAGAAGATTCTGCAAGAGGTCTAATGAAAATACAAATTCCTTCATTTCAATCTATCCGTGCTCTGGTTGTAGGTGATGTGATGTTGGATCGTTATTGGTCTGGTGATACATCCAGAATTTCTCCAGAAGCACCCGTACCGATAGTGCATATACAAAATCTTGAAGAACGTCCAGGGGGTGCGGGTAATGTCGCTTTAAATATAGCTGCACTTGGTGCGCAAGTTGATTTACTTAGTTTTTGTGGAGATGATAACGAAGGAGACATACTTGAGAAAAAACTAAGTCACGCTAGCGTTAATTGTTATTTATATAAAATACCACAATCGCGTACTGTGACTAAACTTCGAATACTCAGTTTGCATCAGCAATTGATACGACTCGATTTTGAAGAGCAGCCTTATCAAATTGATTATGCACACCTAAAGCAATTATTTGATCAAAGACTTAAATATTGTGATGTGGTCATACTTTCTGATTATGCCAAAGGATGCTTGGCTTATGTTCAAGAATTAATTCAGTTGGCTCGAAAAGCAGGAAAGCCAGTGTTCGTGGATCCCAAGAGTAATGATTTTAAGGTCTATCAAGGCGCAACGGTATTAACGCCTAACCGGAGAGAATTTGAAGCGGTAGTTGATAGATGCGATAGCGAGCATACTTTGTTGCAAAAAGGTACACAGCTTTTAGAAAAGCATAATTTCCAAGCCATACTTGTCACACGTGGTGAACAAGGCATGACGCTCATTCAAAAAGATCAGCCGGAAGTGTATTTACCAGCCTATGCTCAGCAAGTTTATGATGTTACGGGTGCTGGCGATACGGCGATCGCTTGTTTAGCTTTAACTTATGCCGCTCAAACAGATTTAGTCCAGTCTGCACAGCTTGCCAATATTGCGGCGGGCATTGCCGTCGGGAAATTAGGAGCAGCGACAGTTAGTCAAATGGAACTAAGACGTGCGATACAAATTAAGCAACTCTCATCTCACCGCGGTATTTTGCCAGAAGCTGAACTTAAAACGATCGTTGAAGATGCGAAGGCGCACGATGAGCAAATCGTGATGACAGGTGGTTGTTTCGATATTTTACATGCCGGTCATGTTGCCTATTTGGAGCAAGCTAAACGTTTGGGTGATCGATTAATTGTCGCGGTTAATGACGATGAGTCCGTGTCAAAATTAAAAGGCTTAGGAAGGCCGATAAACAATTTAGCCAATCGAATGGCGGTATTAGCAGGATTAAGTGTAGTGGATTGGGTGATCCCTTTTAGTGAAGCAACTCCAGAGCGTCTTATTAAGTTATTATTACCAGATATTTGGGTAAAGGGAAGTGATTACCAAGTGCATGAGCTTTCAGAAGCTAAAGCAATACAAGAATATGGTGGTCAAATTAAATTGATAAATTTTGTAGAAGGGTGCTCAACTAGTGCGATAATTTCTAAAATTCAAGAACAAGAAAAGGAATCTTCATGATTATTGTTACAGGAGGAGCAGGTTTTATTGGTAGTAATTTAGTAAAACAACTCAATAATGCATATCCTGATATGCCGATTATAGTCGTTGACGATCTGACAGATGGAATGAAGTTCAAAAATATTGCGGATTGTTCGGTTACTGATTATTTAGATCAAAATGAGTTCTTAGAGAAAATTAAGCAAAATAAGCTTTTTTCTAAGTTAAAAGCTATTTTTCATCAAGGTGCTTGCTCTGTGACTACCGAATGGAATGGGCGATATATGATGAACAATAATTATGAATACTCTAAAAGCGTATTAAATTACTGTTTGGCTTGGAAGATTCCTTTCATTTATGCTTCAAGCGCTGCTGTTTATGGTTTAGGGACGGTTTTTAAAGAAGAATTACCCTATGAAAAGCCAGTGAACATTTACGCTTACTCTAAATATTTATTTGATCAATATGTAAGAAGCATATTAAGTGAGATAAAGAGTCAGGTTGTAGGGTTACGTTATTTTAATGTTTATGGTCCTAACGAAAGTCATAAAGGTTCTATGGCGAGCGTGGTGTTGCATGCCGATAAACAGCTTAAAAGTACCGGCGCTATAAATTTATTTGAGGGGACGGATGGTTATGCTAATGGTGAACAACTGAGAGATTTTATCTATGTTGATGATGCGGTTGCTGTTAATCTCTGGTTTTTGGAATCCAAAAAAAGTGGAATTTATAATACAGGAACAGGAAATTGCGAAAGTTTTAATACACTAGCACAAGCGGTTATTGATTTTTATGGGCGTGGCGAAATTCGCTATGTTCCATTTCCGGAACATTTGCGAGATTGTTATCAAAGTTTTACTCAAGCGGATCTTTCAAAATTACGCCATGCGGGTTATCAAGGAACTTTTCGCAATATTGCAAATGGTGTAAAAAATTATCTTTCTATTATGCACAAAAATATTACCGTTTAATTCATTGATTCATTCATTTTTTATCCTTAAAATATAAATTCCAATAGAAAAATTTTAAAAAGGAGTTTTGTTTTATGGATATTTATTCTTCATTATTTGCAACCTTGTTAGCATCAGTTATAGCTACGCCGGTTTTAGCAACTACCAGCCCTTTTATTTCGCATAGTAATACCGTTTTAACCTCTTCTCCAGCAAAAACTATATCTACTCCCGTCTCAGCACTTGTTAATATTAATACAGCTGATGGAGAAACCTTAGCAGCAGAATTGAAAGGGATAGGTTTAAAACGTGCAAAGGCGATTCTTGCTTATCGAAATGAGCACGGACCTTTTAAAACTATTGATGATTTAATAAAAATCAAAGGGATAAGCAAAAGAATAGTGGATCAAAATCGCGAAAAAATAACTGTTTAATAGATAAATTCAGCTATAAATTTTGATTAAAAAAGGAGTAAAATAACAAAACTATATCTGAATCTATGAAGTATACTCACAGCAATTGGATTCTTGGCAAGGCGCAGCAAGAATGAAGCAACCGGAGTGCATACAAAATACATGAGGATTGCGGGTTGCGCGGCTAAGAATTCAAGTGCGAAGAATATATATTCACTGTGCTTGAAATGGGGCAAAATTTATCGTTATAAGTGCTAATGAATCAAAATTTGTTAGATGTGTAATTGTTCTAACATATAGTGGATAGCTGCCTCTAAATCCGATATTGAACATTCTAAGCAGGCCCCTTTTGGAGGCATAGCTTGATACCCCGTTGTTGCATGTTTTAATAAGATGGAAAATTTTTTTTTTATCCGTGGAGCCCAATCCGACTGATTGCCTAAACGTGGGGCACCTGCAATGCCATTTTTATGGCACAACACACATTTGCTTTCAAATATGGCTTTACCCGCATGCATATCTTTATGAGCAGCTGTTAAAGGTGATAGCTTTATTGCAGATGCAGCAACTTTGACTTTTCCAATTGGCGCAATACGATCTTCAAGGGCAATTGTTGAGTTATCAAAAAAATCTGCATAGGCAGTATCAAAGCCAAAAAGAAAAATAAAAAGAATTATACTCTTCGCACTTGAGTTTTTGCCTGTGTTGCCGTTCAATTCGCAATCCTCATGTATCTTAAATACACTCCAGTTGCTTCATTCTCGCGGCGCTTTACCAAAAATCCAATTGCTGTGAATATAATATTTATAAATCTTAGCACATATGCGCAAAGGGTAATTTTTATGATTAAAATGGGTTAAGCAAAGTTTGTCTCCGCCTCTTTTTCTTCAGTTTCCATGCTTGATTGATATTGCCCTTTGCAAGCAGCGGCATTAAGTCTTGCACGTTTATAAAAGGCGCGCTGAGCCGCTTTCACATTATGTGCTTTACCATTCCATGCTTTCAATGCAGGTTCTTGTAACGCGCGGCCATATGAAAAACTTAGGCGCCAAGGATGACGTGAGGGTTGGAGTTTATTCATCGTATTTAAATGAGCGGTAGCAATTTCTGGTGTTTGACCTCCAGAAAGAAAATTAATACTAGGTACCGCGGCGGGAACTGTTTGACGTAATATTTTTAAAGTTGCAGCGGCAACCTCAGCGATATTAGGCTGAGGTGTATATTGATTACCAGCAATGACCATACTGGGTTTTAGTATCATGCATTCGAGTACAACGTGATGCTTATAGAGTTCTTCAAATACAGTATGAAGAACGACTTCTGTTGCTTCAGCACAGCGGACTAAACTGTGATCGCCATCTATTAACAATTCAGGTTCTACAATAGGTACAATTCCATGGCTTTGACAAATAGAAGCATAACGGGCTAAAGCTTGAGAATTAGCTATTATGGCCAAAGAAGAAGGTAAGGCGCTAGATATGGAAAAAACAGCTCTCCATTTGGCAAAACAAGCTCCAAGATTTTTATAAGTTACCAGACGTTCTGCTAGACCATCTAGGCCTTGGGTTATTTTTTCTTCTACATTTAAAGGGATAAGCCCTTTATCAACCTTTATTCCAGGGACAATACCTTCATTATCTAGATAGTCGGGGAATAGTAATCCTTCTTTGGTTTTTTGCGCTAAGGTTTCTTCATGAAGAATAACACCATTGATAAATGCTTCAATACCTGGCGTAGTAAAAAGTAGTTCGCGATAATTACGACGATTCTCTAGGGTTGACTCTAAGTGTAAGGCAGCAAATCGCTTGGTAATAGTAGCTTGACTTTCGTCTGCTGCTAAAATTCCTTTTCCTGGTACGGTTAACCGTTGAATAGTCCCTTCAAGCTCGTGAGTGGCCATAATATATTGCTCCTTACATTTTTTTGACATATTAAAGCTAAGTGAATCTTACAGTATTTTGTAAAGCTTAATACTATATAGAACAACGTAGGTAATTTCTAGTAAAGTTACCGATCTCAATATCCACCGAATTCCCAGTTAATTTAAGCCTTTATTTCAAACTTAGCCGCTAATGGGGTTGGTTAGAAGAAAAGGGCTAATTTTAGTTTTTTCCATATTTGATGTGAATTTCATTGTCCCCCCGTCAGCTATCAGAATATTTAGGGATGAATAGGGCTCAAATCGTATTGGGGAAAAAGCAAAATTCATTCTTTATTGGCATTGCATAAAGGGGTTGTGCTTATTATACTGTCCGACAATTTATAAGTCGGGGGTGGCTTAAAATGACTTTTGTTAGGCTTGCCCAGTTACCTGGTAGGGTAATTCAAAAAATGTGCCTGGCGAGTCTCATGGCATTTGCTGTTCTAGGGATAGTCGTTTTTTTACTGAGTATACGTCCGGACGAGCAGCTTGTTAGATCCCTTGCGCTGGGTATTGTCTTATGGCTACTGCCTAACTGTTATTTTGTGATTAAAATAATGTGTCGTTTAGGGCAGGTATCGGGAAAAGACTTGCTCAGTATTTTTTATCGAGCAGAATTAATGAAACTATTTTTCAGTGGAATTTTTTTCATAATGGTGGTTAAGTTATTATCAATAGATATTCCCATCTTGCTGCTAGCTTATTTAGCTTCTCAGCTAGTATTTTGGTTGTTGCTAATAATTAAAAGCAGGGAAGGCTTATTATGAGTGAACAAACCTCAGCAAATTATGTTCAGCATCATCTTGAACATCTTAGCTTTAACCTGAAAACTTTAAGTTTCTCAGGTGAAGGAAGTTTTTGGAATTTAAATCTCGATACCTTTTTTCTTTCCGCTGTATTGGGCATAGGATTTTTAATTTTATTTCGCTGGGTGGCTGCAACACTAAGTAGTGGCGTCCCTGGTAAAATACAAAATTTTGTTGAAATTCTCGTTGAGTTTGTAGATAAAACTGTAAAAGAGTCTTTTCACGGTGTTAGTCAATTAATTGCGCCTTTAGCCCTGACAATTTTTGTTTGGGTGTTCTTAATGAATTTTATGGATTTGCTGCCGGTGGATTTGTTGCCGACAGTGCTATCATTGTTTGGGGTCAGTCATTTCCGATCCGTGCCGACTGCTGATCCAAATACAACATTTGGCATGTCAATTGCAGTCTTTATTTTAATCATTTACTATAACTTGAAAATTAAAGGTGTGAAGGGACTCAGTAAAGAAATGCTGGTTGCCCCATTTGGTCCTTATCTCTTTCCCATCAATATTATTTTTCGGTTACTAGAAGAATTCGTACGACCTATTTCTTTATCGCTACGGTTATTCGGAAATTTATTTGCTGGAGAATTAATTTTTATTTTAGTGGCATTATTACCATGGTGGTTACAGTGGACTTTTGGCGGGGTTTGGGCGGTGTTTCATATTTTAATTATTGCGATTCAAGCATTTATCTTTATGATGCTAACCATAGTTTATTTAAGTATGGCCCATGAGACACATGGCCAAGAACAAACACATTAATTATTTATTAATAAAAGAGAGGATATGAAAATGTTAGAAGTTGCGCAAGTAGTTGCTAATGTACAAGGTTTAACGGCCATTGCAGCGGCTTTATTAGTAGGCTTGGCCGCATTAGGCACTGCGATTGGTTTTGGTATTTTAGGTGGAAAATTTTTGGAAGGAGTTGCCCGCCAGCCTGAGTTAACACCTATGCTGATGTTGCGAATGTTTTTAATGGCTGGATTAGTTGACGCATTTGCCGCTATTTCTATCGTAATGGGGCTTTATTTAATTTTTGCTAAAAATCCTTTTTTAAGCGAAGTTTTAAAGCTAGTTTCTAAACCAGTAATGGGTTAAATGATATGCTCACAGCAATTGGATTTTTTGGTGGCCCGTGTAGTGAAGCAGCCGGAGTGTATTCAAGATACATGAGGATTGCGAGTCGAGCGGCAACGCAGACAAAAATTCAAGTGCGAAGAGTATAATAAACTTGAGATATTGTTGTGGAAATTAATATCACCTTATTAGGCCAGTTAATTACATTTTCTGTTTTCGTATGGTTTACCATGAAATTTGTATGGCCGCCCATACTAAAAGTAATGAAAGAACGAGAACAACGTATTGCTGATGGTTTGGCTGCTGCTGAGCGAGGTCAACAAGCTTTAGAATTGGCTCAATTAAAAGCAGATGAGTTTTTACAAGAGGCAAAGCAACAGGCGGCTGAGATTATTGAGCAGGCTAATAAACGCGCTAATCAAATGTCTGAAGAGTCTAAGCAGCAAATAAGAATAGAAAACGAACGTTTATTAGCTATAGCCCGAGTTGATATTCAGCAAGAATGGCAGACTGCGCAGCAGAAACTGAGAGCAGAAGTGGCTGATTTAGTTATTACAACCACTGAGAAAATTTTGGCACAATCACTGGATAGCGTAGCTCAACATGCCCTCGTTAAACAATCTTTGGAAGAAATTTGATGGCTCATATTACGTCCATTGCTAGACCTTATGCACGAGCAGCATTTGCTTGTGCGTCGGATAAAAATGATGTGGATGCCTGGTCTGCTTTATTAAAGCAGACTGCAAAAATTATTAACGAGAAATCGATGCAAAATTTATTAAAAAATCCATGTATCGATAAAATGGTGGCGTATGAATGTTTGTTAGAATTTTGTAAAGCGGTGATGTTTCCTTTTGGAAAAAATTTTCTGAAATTAATGGCGGTTAATCAACGTTTATTAATGCTTCCAGAGGTTGAACGTTTATTTGAGCGCTATAAGGCCGCTCAAACCAAGGAAATTAAAGCTTACGCTATTTCTGCTGTGCCTTTAACTAAAATGGAAGAGCAATCTTTAGTAAAAGTGTTATCGGATCGTTTCCAGGGTCATATAAAATTAGACCATCATACTAATAAGGATCTATTAGGTGGGTTGGTCGTTCGCGTCGGGGATTTAGTCATCGATGATTCTGTACGTGGCAAATTAGAACGTTTACGTGCGACATTAGTGAATTAAGAGGCAGTATAGTCAAATGCAACAATTAACCACATCTGAAATTAATGAATTAATCAAAGAGCGTATCCAGAAATTTGATGTTTCTGCAGAAACGCGTACAGAGGGGAGCATCGTCAGTCTTCGTGATGGGATTGTGCGCATCTATGGTTTAAATGATGTGATGTTGGGAGAAATGATAGAATTCTCGCCCCAATGCTATGGCTTAGCTTTAAACCTCGAGCGCGATTCGGTAGGCGCGGTTGTTTTAGGTGACTACGAAGGACTAAGTGAAGGCCAAACGGTTAAATGTACCGGGCGTATCCTTGAGGTACCAGTAGGTGAAGCCTTGTTAGGTCGGGTTGTTAATGCTTTAGGACATCCTATCGATGGACGTGGCGCTATTGAGACTGAAAAAAATGCGCCTATTGAACAAGTTGCCCCAGGCGTTATTTGGCGCCAAAGCGTTTCACAGCCTTTGCAAACTGGCATACTCGCTATCGACAGTATGGTACCTATAGGGCGTGGTCAGCGTGAATTAATAATTGGAGATAGGCAAACGGGGAAAACGGCGCTGGCAATCGATGCGATCATTAACCAAAAAGATACTGGCGTAAAGTGTATTTATGTCGCTATAGGTCAAAAAGCGTCATCTATTGCAGCTGTAGTACGAAAATTAGAAGAAAAAGATGCTTTAAAGCATACCATTATCGTATCAGCAAGTGCTGCTGATTCTGCGGCATTACAGTTTATTGCACCTTATGCGGGATGTGCAATGGGCGAATACTTTCGCGATCAAGGCGAAGATGCGCTTATTATTTACGATGATTTGACGAAACAAGCTTGGGCATATCGGCAAATATCTTTGTTGTTGCGACGTCCTCCAGGACGAGAAGCTTATCCTGGCGATATATTTTATCTACACTCGCGATTACTTGAACGTGCTGCAAGGGTTAATGAGGAGTTTGTTGAAAAAGCAACCAATGGGCGTGTTAAAGGGAAGACCGGTTCGTTAACGGCATTACCTATTATCGAAACTCAAGCTGGGGATGTATCTGCTTTTGTTCCGACCAACGTCATCTCAATTACAGATGGGCAAATCTTTTTAGAAACGGATTTATTTAATGCAGGCATACGCCCAGCAATTAATGCGGGTTTATCTGTTTCACGTGTGGGCTCAGCAGCGCAAACAAAGATTATAAAGAAATTGGGTGGTGGTGTTCGATTAAGCTTGGCTCAATATCGCGAGTTGGCTGCCTTTTCCCAATTTATGTCAGATTTAGATGAGGCGACACGTAAGCAACTTGAGAGAGGTCAGCGTGTCACTGAAATTTTAAAGCAAAAACAATATGCTCCTTTAAGTGTTGCAGAAATGGCCGTGCTATTATTTGCTACAGATAAAGGTTATTTAGATGATATCGAATTGACTAAGATCGTTGAATTTGCTGAGGGATTATTAACTTATATGCATTCAGAACAGGCAACTTGTTTGGAAAAAATTAACCAAAAAGGCGATTATAACGAAGCGATAGCAAGTGAGTTAGATACAGCAATTACTACCTTTAAAATGACACAAACTTGGTGAGCTGATGAGTTTTGCGCAAGAGATACGCGGTAAAATTGCGAGTATTAAAGGCACGCAGAAAATAACGCGGGCTATGGAAATGGTCGCCGCTAGTAAAATGCGAAAAGCTCAAGAACGTATGACGCTTTCCCGACCTTATGCGCACAAGATGTTAGATCTAATTTATCATGTCGCAAGTAGTCATGCGGAATATCAACACCCTTATTTACAAGTAAGGGATATAAAACGAGCTGGTTTTCTTGTCATTACTACTGATAAAGGGCTGTGCGGTGGACTGAATACCAATTTACTAAAATTGGTTTTGCAGGAATTTCGAGTATGTCAATCTAAAGGGATAGATGTAGATTTAGCAATTATAGGCGGAAAAGGCGAGGCTTTTTTTAAGCGCGTTGGTGGTCATGTAGTCGCACATGCCAATCACTTGGGAGATGCGCCGCAATTACAAGATTTAATTGGGGTTATTAAAGTTTTATTAGATGCTTACAAGCAAGGTGAATTGGATAGCGTCACTATTTTCTATAACGAATTTATTAATACAATGACACAAAAAGCACAGACTTTATCGTTATTACCAGTTTTACCTTCTGAAAAATCAGAGCTTAACTATCGCTGGGACTATCTCTATGAACCTGATGCTAAACCTTTGTTAGAATTGGTTCTTACACGTTATATAGAATCACAAGTCTATCAAAGTGTTGTAGAAAATACTGCTTGTGAACAAGCGGCAAGGATGGTAGCGATGAAAAGTGCGACGGATAATGCCGGCGAATTAATAAGCGACTTACAATTAGCATACAATAAAGCCCGCCAGGCAGCGATTACCAAAGAATTAGCAGAAATAGTTGCCGGTGCTGAAGCCGTTTAGATTTAACCCTATATGAAATAAATAATGAAGAGTAACGTTATGAAGCTAACAAACCCCATCGGACATATAGTCGAAATTATCGGCGCTGTTATCGACGTTGAATTTCCAAGAGTAGCGGTTCCCAAAGTTTATGATGCCTTAACGGTTCATGACCATGATTTAGTGCTTGAGGTCCAGCAACAGTTAGGTGATGGTATTGTGCGGACCATTGCAATGGGTACTAGTGATGGTTTGCAGCGAGGAACAAAAGTAACCAACACCCAGGCGCCTATTAGTGTACCTGTTGGGAAGCAGACTTTAGGTAGAATCATGGATGTATTAGGCAGACCCATTGATGAGGCAGGTCCTATTAATGAGAAAATCCGTTTACCTATTCATCGCAAACCACCTAGTTTTGCAGAACAAGCGGCTAATGAGCAATTATTAGAAACTGGAATTAAAGTTATTGATTTATTATGTCCTTTTGCCAAAGGTGGGAAAGTAGGCTTATTTGGCGGTGCGGGGGTCGGTAAAACCGTTAACATGATGGAGCTAATACGTAATATCGCTATTGAGCATAGTGGGTACTCAGTATTTGCAGGTGTTGGTGAACGAACACGAGAAGGTAATGATTTTTATCATGAGATGAAAGAATCTAATGTTTTAGATAAAGTATCATTAGTCTATGGACAAATGAACGAACCGCCCGGTAACCGTTTGCGCGTTGCTTTAACCGGTTTGACCGTAGCAGAACATTTTCGAGATGAAGGTCGAGACGTATTGTTATTTATCGATAATATCTATCGTTATACATTGGCCGGCGTCGAAGTATCTGCATTATTAGGCCGTATGCCTTCTGCTGTGGGTTATCAGCCTACGCTGGCGGCAGAGATGGGTGCTTTACAAGAACGTATTACCTCAACTAAAACAGGCTCTATTACTTCTATCCAAGCTGTTTATGTTCCAGCGGATGATCTTACCGATCCATCGCCGGCAACTACTTTTGCGCATCTAGATGCAACGGTTGTATTATCGCGTCAAATTGCTGAGCTCGGTATTTATCCGGCTATTGATCCTTTAGATTCTAACAGCCGTCAACTTGATCCGTTGATTGTTGGTCAAGAACATTATGATGTAGCACGAGCGGTACAAAAAACTTTACAACGCTATAAAGAACTGAAAGATATTATTGCAATTTTAGGTATGGATGAATTATCAGAACAAGATAAATTGACTGTCATGCGGGCCAGAAAAATACAGCGGTTTTTATCCCAGCCTTTCTTTGTCGCTGAAATATTTACGGGGTCTCCTGGTAAGTATGTCAGCCTTAAAGAAACAATTCGTGGTTTTAAAGCTATTCTGAACGGTGAGTTTGATGATTTTCCTGAACAAGCATTTTACATGGTCGGAAGTATAGATGAAGTGGCTGTGAAAGCAAAAGCCTTGTAGGGCTAGAGAGATATCATGATTAAAACCATGCAGATTGAGGTTGTTAGTGCAGAAGTTTCGATTTTTTCGGGAGAAGCGACGCATGTAGCTGTTACGGGCCTATTAGGTGAGCTCGGTATTTATCCTGGACATACACAATTATTGACGGCATTAAAGCCGGGGCCAGTGCGCATTGTAAAACCAAATGGGGAAGATGAAATTCTTTACATTTCTGGTGGTATTTTAGAAGTTCAACCACAGCTCGTTAGTATATTAGCCGATACTGCTATAAGAGCTACTGATTTAGATGAATTGGCCGCATTAGCAGCTAAGGAACATGCAGAAAGGATACTAAGTGATAAACATGCTGATTTCGACTACGCAAAGGCAACAGCTGAATTAGCACAAGCAGTTGCTCAATTACAAGTCATATCTAAATTAAAGAAAAAACTTACCGGTAGAATTTAATTTTCTTAAAAATTTTCAGGGATGCATAGATAAGAGAGAAATCTTCTTTTGATAACTGAGATTACCATTCAACATGATTGCTAATAATCTATCCAAGTGATGATTCTGAGAGGCTAGTTTTGAAATATGAAATTACTTGATGTCATCATTTTAGCTGCAGGTCATGGAAAGCGTATGCATTCCACTTTACCTAAAGTATTGCATAAGTTGGCTGGCAAGCCTTTGTTACAATATATAGTTGAAACCGTTAAAGACTTGCAACCTCATGCTGTTCATGTGGTTTATGGAAATGGTGGTGGTCAAGTTCCCAAATGCTTAGGTCATTTAGCCGTTAATTGGGTAAAGCAAACGGAATTATTAGGTACGGGGCATGCAGTTGCCCAAGCTATTCCTGAAATTAAAGAAGATGAGAATTGTGTACTTATTTTATTAGGCGACACACCCTTAGTCAGCTTAGCTACGCTGCAAAAATTAATTCATGCTACTAAAACTCATCAAATTGGTTTAGTGACATTAACTACTCCACAGCCTTTTGGTTTAGGACGGATTTTACGGGATCAACAAGGAAAGATCATTCAAATTGTTGAAGAAAAAGATGCGAGCGTTGAGCAGAAAAAAATTCAGGAAGTGAATAGCGGTATTTTTTTCGTACCAGTAAAACTATTAAAGCGTTGGTTGCCTAAAATAAAAAAAATGAATGCTCAAGGGGAATATTACTTAACGGATATCATTACCATGGCTGTGGATGAGAAGATAGAAATAGTAACGGTATCTTCAGATATTGATGGCGAAATGCAAGGAGTAAATGATCGTGTGCAACTAGCCAAGCTTGAACGTTATTTTCAGCAGCAGGCGGCTGAAAAACTTATGTTAGCGGGAGTTACATTACGCGATCCAAACCGGTTTGATTTGCGCGGACAATTAACCGTTGAAAAAGACGTGATTATCGACGTAAATGTTATTTTGGAAGGAGAAAATTCGATAGGTGCTAATAGCTCTGTAGGCTCACACACCATCTTAAAAGATGTCAAAATCGGGAAAAATGTTCAAATTAGACCTTATTGTTTAATTGAAGGTGCAGTTATTGGAGATAATTGTATTATCGGTCCTTTTGCACGTATTCGTCCTGGATCGGTTCTCAAAAATAAAGTTCATATTGGAAATTTTGTTGAAGTTAAAAATAGCCAAATAGAACAAGAAACAAAAATAAATCATTTAAGTTACATAGGCGATGCAAATATAGGTAAAAATGTTAATATTGGCGCCGGGACCATTACGTGCAATTACGATGGAGTTGTTAAACATACAACACAAATAGAAGACGATGTGTTTGTTGGTTCTAATACAGCCCTAGTAGCCCCTATATGTATACAAAAAGGTGCAACCATCGGTGCTGGATCTACTTTAAATAAAGACGTTCCTGGTGGAAAGTTAACTTTAAACAGAGCTGAAACAAGAACAATTTCAAATTGGAAGCGTCCTCGAAAAAGAGAAACTTAGTTTTAATTTTATCAGTCAAATATAAATTCTAATCTTTCTATTGAAATTTTTTCAGACTAGTAATCAGATTTTATTCGACCGAATAATATCCCACCAATTTTCTTTTAGGTAATTGATAAGAACTGATTCATCTGCTTCCACAAAGTTTTTCTTGATATTAACTAATAATGTTTCAGTAACCTGTTTGTCAAGATTGCCGAGTAAAATCCCACCGACATGAGGTGCAGAACATAAAATGAGTTGCTTGTATTGATGATTATCAAGCCCTTTTTTTAAAAAGTCAGCCAAGCTTTTTGTGAAATGATCGAGTTCTACCTCATGGGGGCTGCTTGCAGCTTCATAAGCTCCTTTTGCAGAATGCATCGTTTGATAATGTCCTGGTCTATCAGAGACCAAATCACTTTCTTTTAATTTGGCACTAGGATTTTCTAGGCTTTCTAATAAGATCAGTTTGTGATTTTTGGGCTCATAAGAATAAATATGACCTAAACTGCTATTTAAACTAATTACCCAAATCATTTAACCCCCTTAAGTATATTTTTAAAGTATAGCAGGTTCGGTTCTAGACCCAAGCACCGTAGGAGAATTGCTTATGGAAATAAAATGGGCTTTTGCCATCCACCTAATAGCGTTTCTAATTTTTGTCCTATCATGAGCGCTATATTGTCATGCCATGGTTTAGCAACGATTTGTATTCCTATAGGTAGACCTTCCTCAGAAGAACCACAGCGCACCGTTAAAACTGGCCAACCCGTTAAGTTATAAATATTAAGATAACTAAAGTCATGACCTTCGATAAATGAATGGCCTAATAATTTGGCAGGTGTTGCTGCTACAGGACATATAATAGCATCATACGGAATAAAAAATTTTTCAAGGGAGATGCGTAATTCATCGATGCGACGTAAGCGCTGGTGTAGTTCAGTAATAGAAAATTCGCACTGGCGTGCAATCGCTAAAAATTCTTTAACCAGATAGGAAGGTTTATTAATACCCAAATGATGTAGTAAATTTTTTAATCCTAAACCCTTATCGCCACCCAAAATAAATGTCTCAGTAATAAGGATATAAAGCTCTTTTAAGCGAGGAGGACATTGATGTTCAATTTGCTGCACCTCATCTTGTAAAATATGCGTTACTTGATTAATAGTGTGCAAAGTTGCTTTATCGGGCGTAACAATGCCATTGTCTGAATAAAAAGCAATTCGTAAATCTTTGCATCGGATCAGAGGTTTGTTGATTGAAATGGGGATAGCATCTGGATCGGCATTATCTGGACCTGATAATAAAGGTAAGGATAATTCGATGTCATCTACAAATCGCGCCATTGGGCCATACGTAAAGAATGGGCGTAATAAGCCTCTACCATCTGATGGAACATTACCTGAATTGGGAATTAAACCGCGCGTGGGTTTCAAACCCACAATTCCTGTATTATGAGCGGGCTGACGAATACTGCCTGCTCCATCTGTACCTAAACCAAGTACTGAACCCCCGGCAGCGATAATAGCGGCTTCTCCACCACTACTTCCACCAGGAGTGCGATTTAAATCATAAGGATTTAAAGTTTTGCCATAACGGTCATTATCTGTTTCATAGGCAATATTGAATTCAGGTACATTGCTTATACCTAAAATAATTCCACCCGCTGCTTTTAATCTAGCGACGGCAGTTGCATCTTCTTTACAAAGAAAATTATATCCATTACTTCCTTTGCTAATAATAAAATCTTGGACTTTACAACAGTCTTTGATAGTAATAGGTAAACCATGTAAGGGTCCAAGATTTTGGCTCTTTGCTAATTTTTCATCGGCTGTGCGTGCTTTTTTTAATGCAATTTCTGGTTCCGCTACTTGAACTAGGGCATTAAGTTTAGGATTAATCTGTTGAATGCGGTCTAAATATGTTTGGATAACTTCAACACAGGAAATTTTTTTTTCTTTAATTAGCGCAGCTAATTTTCTTGCGGATAAAAAGTAAAGATCTGAGTTCATGGGATTACTATAAATTATCTGTTTATCATTCGTAAAAAAGAATATATTAACTACAAATAATATATTTTATCAATGATTAAACAGGTGCGTGCAAGCTAGCAAAAACGCCTATTGAAATCTAATAAAGGAGAGTTGTTTAAATTTTTATTTTATAACACCACAAGCTATGCGCATACCGCCTCCGCCCAACTTAGCAGGAATATCAGAATAATTATCGCTACCGGCATGAATCATTAGAGAATGATTTCTAAGTTCATTTAAGCGTAGTCGAGGGGCTAAAATAGGCAAAGTGGCGTTACCATTATTATCTACTTCTAGAACAGGTAAATCACCTAAATGACCTTTTCCATATGGGCCTAAATGTTGCTTAGATTGAGAAGGATCAAAGTGATCGCCTGCAGCCATGCCATTATCCAGGCACGAGGGGTTTTGATGGATATGAAAACCATGTAAACCGGGTGGAAGATTATGTAAATTGGGCGTTAATAAAACACCATAAGCTTTCTCTGAGGCAACTATTGTGCCTATAGACTGCCCAATTCCTTGTGAGGAAGTAAGATACATAGGTATGGAAATATCAGCAAGAGCTATATTGCATATCAGCAAACAGATACTAGCAACCGACCACTTAAGCAAGTTAGACATTAAATTATCTCTCAATTCCGTCGCGCTAAGTATAGCATAGCTTAATAAAAATAGTATTTGACTTTAAGCATTATTACTCTAACCAATTTTGCTCGCTATTTGTTTTTAAACATTGAACATTTTATAAAATATTTTATTCAATTTTTATTTCCAAATTGTTAAAAGCTAACATAAATTAATTTTATAAATATTAAAAAAAAACTATATTTAAAATTTAGATGATAAAGTTATTTTTCTTACCATACTAAATTTTTTTGGTGCGATGTAAAAAGTTGTTTGCATTAATCGATGAGAAAAAAAACTATATAGTAGATGTTCGGCTACATTTGGCCATACAGATATTTTGATAATGATAATAGTCATAGTGTTACTTATCCGGTATTATAGTTTTTATATTTACATAATTATTATTATGTTAAATTAAATTTAAAGGTATTGGATTTAAGTAATAACAATTTAAGTTACTATGCGTATTACTCTAAAACAACTCGAAGTTTTTGTCGCAATTGCTAAGACAGGAAATGTAAGTCACGCCGCAAAGAAAATGTATCTTTCTCAGTCAGCATGCAGTATGGCTCTTGCTACGTTAGAAGAACAATTAGAAGGTTCCATATTTGATAGGCATGGTAAACAATTATTTTTGAATGAACGCGGTAGAGTTTTGTTGCCGAAGGCTAGCAGTGTCATGTCGCAAATTTCAGAACTTAAAGATATGATGATGGAAAATAAAAAGGATAATTTGTCAGGTCAGTTGATCATAGGAGCAAGTAAAACCATAGGTAACTATCTGTTACCAAAACTTATTTCCGAACTAACATACACACATAAAAATATTCAGATCAGTCTAAAAATAGCTAATACAAAAGCTATATTATCTAGATTACTCACGTTTAATATTGATGTAGCTTTAATTGAGGCTAATTGTTTTTCTGATAAAGTACATGCCTATCCTTGGAAAAAAGATGAGTTAGTAATAATTGCTGCTCCCAAGTATCCTTTAAGTAAAAAAAGGAAATTGACGTTATCAGATATTGCTAATGCGCGTTGGTTACTACGAAAACAAAGTTCTAGTATACGTGAAAAACTGGAAGAGAAAATTGGCGGAAAGATTCGTCCCTTTTTAGAATTAGATGATACCGATGCGCTAAAACAGGCAACTCAAGCAGGATTAGGGATAAGCTGTCTTTCACGATTTGTAGTTGAAGATTCTTTGAAAAATAATACCTTAGTAGAACTAAAAACTCCATTTTTAACACTGAGCAGAGAGTTCTATATTTTGATACATAAGGAGAAATATCAATCTACGGTAATATCCGAGTTTTTAAAAAAAGCCAACTGTAGTGTTACTTAATCATCTAAGAGTACTGTAAACAGCTTTGGTTAATTTTCCTTTTTAGCATTTACCGCTCGTACTTTAAGTGCGAATTTTTTTCCACTATTTGAAAAGTGGCATAATCCCTATCACGTGACTGGCCCAAGCTAAGTTTGGGCCAGTCATAATAAGAGGGGAATCGCGTTTCTACTCTTGCAAATCTTCATCACGATATATAGGCGTATCGAGATGAAAAACTCGCATCTTGATGTGCAGTGGGTATAATCTAGGATTAGATTATGTTGATTAGATATAAATAGTTCTATGCAATCTATACACTCACAGCAATTGGATTTTTGTCAAGGCGCCGCGAGAATGAAGCAACCTTCGTTAATTGGTATACATGAGAATTGCGAGTTGAGCGGCAACACAGACAAAAGTTCAAGTGCGAAGAGTATATTAATTTTAGGCGCGACTTCTTCTATAGCAAGGGCTTGTAGCGAAATTTTCGCTTCGAGACAATACAATCTTTTTCTTGCAAGTCGGGACATCTCTGAGTTAGAACGCATAGCAGTTGATCTTAGAATTAGATACAACGTCGATGTTGATTACGCTTTTTTTGACATTACACAACTTGATTCACATACGAGTTTTTTTGAAACGCTTATCGATAAAATGGGTTCTATTGATGGGGTCCTAATGGCTGTAGGCTTGATTGATAAACTAGACTATCAAAAAGTGATTGCTGCTAATTTTACCGGCCCTATTTCCTTTTTTGAACACTATGTTAAATATTTAACTACGCAAAAAAAAGGCTTCATTATTGGATTAAGTTCTGTTGCCGGAGATAGAGGGCGGAAGCCTAATTATGTTTATGGAGCTAGCAAAGCCGCACTAACCACTTATTTACAGGGTTTACGTAATTATTTGTATCCTTCTAAGGTACAAATATTAACTGTTAAATTAGGGTTGATCGATACCAAAATGGTTTTTGGAGGAAAATACCCACTTTGCTTAGCTGCTAATCCAAAAAATACAGCGATAAAAATTATACGAGCGCTAGATAGAGGAAGGGAGAGTGTGTACATTCCTGGAATTTGGCGGGTTATAATGCTAATTATCCGCCTCATACCAGAAAAAATTTTTAAAAGCTTAAGTATATAACAGTAAAAAATTAGCAAACCGCGTCATTGCGCGCGAGGTATCTAAGTTTTTATTAGCTGATCAAATTGTTTGGAAACGTTTTGATAATCTTGCATTTGATCAAAATTTAAATATCGATATAAGTTTTCACTCATAGTGTCGATAAATTTCATTTTTTCACCGTATTCATCTAAGTTAGGGATATAGCCAAGAATTGCTGTTATCGCAGATAGCTCAGCAGAAGCTAAAAAAACATTAGCACCTTTTCCCATACGGTTGGGAAAGTTTCGAGTTGAGGTGGAAACCACTGTAGCGCCATCGCGTACACGAGCCTGATTACCCATACACAATGAACATCCAGGCATTTCTGTCCGCGCGCCCACGATGCCATAGGTTGAGTAATAGCCCTCTTGCATTAATTGGTGGGCATCCATCTTGGTTGGAGGTGCTATCCATAACACAGTAGGTAATCGCTGGTTAAAGTTTTTTAATAAACTTCCAGCTGCACGATAATGGCCAATATTAGTCATGCAGGAACCTATGAATACTTCATCAACTTTAGTTTTTGCTACAGCGGATAAAGGTTTAATATCGTCTGGATCGTTGGGACAGGCTAATAGAGGTTCTTTAATTTGATTAAGATCGATTTCAATGATTTCAGCATATTCTGCATCATCATCGGGCTCTAATAAAGTAGGCATTGCTAACCAAGCTTCCATTGCTTCAATCCGACGTTGTAAACTTCGAATATCTTGATAACCATTGCTGATCATCCATTTTAAAAGAGAAATATTAGAATTTAAATATTCGATGATAGGTTCTTTATTTAATCGGACAGTACAACCATTTGCAGAACGTTCTGCAGATGCATCAGCAAATTCAAAAGCTTGTTCAATTTTAAGATTGGGTAAGCCTTCAATTTCCAACACGCGGCCTGAAAAGATATTTTTTTTATTTTTGCTATCCAGCGTGAGTAAGCCGCGTTGTAAGGCTATGTAGGGGATAGCATTGACTAAATCCCGTAATGTGATGGTAGGTTGTATTTCGCCCGTAAATCTAACTAATACTGATTCTGGCATGGTTAAAGGCATTACACCCATAGCGGCTGCAAAAGCAACGACACCCGAGCCACCAGGGAAACTAATACCGATAGGAAAACGCGTATGGGAATCGCCCCCGGTACCTACCGTATCGGGTAGTAGCATTCGATTAAGCCAAGAATGGATAATTCCATCGCCGGGCCTTAATACAACTCCACCACGCGAAGAGAAAAAATCTGGCAGGCTATGTTGCGTTTCTATGTCGACAGGTTTTGGATAAGCCGCTGTGTGGCAAAAACTTTGCATGACTAGGTCTGCCGAAAATCCAAGACAGGCAAGCTCTTTCAGCTCATCTCTGGTCATAGGTCCAGTTGTATCTTGTGAACCTACTGTTGTCATTTTAGGTTCGCAGTATGTCCCAGGACTAATACCCGGCACTCCACAGGCTTTACCCACCATTTTTTGAGCTAAGGTAAAGCCTTTTCCATTTTGGGGAATAATTTCGGGTCGATTAAATTTTTGAGAAAAAGGATAAGACAATGTAGCTCGTACGTTATCGGTCAATGATCGACCAATAATTAAAGGAATTCTTCCACCTGCACGTACGGCATCCATGAGTGTGAGGTTCGGTGTGAAATGGGCAATTTCTTGATTTTGCTCATTTTCAATTCGTCCTTCGTAAGGATAGATCTGAATAATATCTCCCATCTTAATTTGACTTACGTCCACTTCGATAGGGAATGCACCAGAGTCTTCAGCTGTTGTGCGGAAAATGGGGGCAATTTTTCCACCTAAAATAACTCCACCCCGGTTCTTGTTAGGAACAAAAGGAATTTCATGACCTATATGCCATAATAATGAGTTAATAGCAGATTTTCGTGATGAGCCAGTACCCACTACATCTCCAACGAACGCGATGGAATGACCCTTAGTCTTTAGTTGCTTGATAACTTGTAATGCATCCGGCATACGATTACCAAACATGACTAAGCTGTGTAAAGGAATATCAGGACGACTCCAGGCTTCAGTCGCGGGGGAAAGATCATCGGTATTGATTTCCCCAGAAACTTTAAAAACACACAAAGTAAGCTTATTCGGCACTTTTGGCTTAGTAAGGAACCATTCCGCATTTGCCCAAGCTTCTACAACTTGGTGGGCATACGGATTGCCTTTTTTAACTTTAGCTATAACATCATGATATGCATCAAACATTAATAAGGTATGTGAAAGCTGTTTTGCAGCCAATTTAGCTGTATCATTTCGCCGATCGAGTAATTCAATCAGAATAGGAACATTATAGCCACCTAACATACTACCCAATAGCTCTATGGCGAGCGTTGGAGTTATAAAAGGAGAATTAACCTCGCCTTTTGCTAAGGCAGCAAGAAAAGCGGCTTTGACATAGGCGGCAGGATCGACTCCAGGAGGAACATGCTCAGCTAATAATTTGACTAGAAAAGTTGCTTCATGTGAAAAGGCGGGGTTTTTAATTAATTCAATACACGCGGTAACCTGTGTTGCATCAAGCGGAAGAGGCGGAATATCTTGATCAACACGTTGCTGAACGTGTTCTCGATAAGTAGCTAAAAAACTGGATGGTGATGCAGACACAGTGACCCCACTTATTGTTTAATAATATGATTATTATACTCTTTTAAATTATCATAGTTAAGTAAATAACCATTTAAACTCACTCCTGGAAATATGAAAAATAGCATTTTTAGCCGACTGCTGCAGCTTAGACGAAAAATAAGAAATGCAGAATGTCGATATGGGCGAAGTCCCGGTTCTGTGCAGTTAATTGCTATTAGCAAGGGCCAGAATATCGAGGCTATAAAGGCAGGATTTGCCGCTGGGCAGTTCGCTTTCGGTGAAAGCTATGTTCAGGAAGCTGCGGAAAAAATTCTATGTCTTCAGGATTTAAAGATAGAATGGCATTTTATAGGTCGAATTCAAGCAAATAAAACAAAATTTATCGCTAATAATTTTTCTTGGATACACAGTCTGGCGGACTTAAGAATGGCTGAAAAATTGAATGAGTATCGAAAAGAGGCAAATTTGACGCCGATTAATGTGTGTATTCAAGTTAATTTGCAGAAAGAGCTAAGCAAAGCAGGAGTATATTTGGAACATCTTGTTTGTTTAGTAAAATCAATTGATAAGCTCTCTCATCTCAATTTACATGGCTTAATGGCAATTCCAAAACCTGAAAAAGAATTTTCTTCTCAGCGTAAAAGTTTTAAGACTTTACGTTTAATCTTAATAAAATTACAAGCAGCCGACTTTAAACTCGATACTTTATCGATGGGTATGTCAAATGATTTTGAAGCGGCTATTGCTGAAGGTGCAACGTCTATTCGATTAGGTACTGCAATTTTCGGAAAAAGAAAATTATAACTATTTGCATTTGAATAAGTGTCTGTCCCGCAATCTTCTTCGCGGTACTTGCCAAAATCCAATTGCTGTGAGTATATTTTATAAAAAATAACTTTTAATATATTCTTCTAAGCGAGACAAGTTGATACGTTTTTGTTGCATAGTATCTCGATCACGGACGGTAACTGTATCATGATTTTCAGTATTTTCACTTTTAGCTGTGGTATCAAAGTCAACCGTAACACAAAGGGGCGTGCCAATTTCATCATGACGTCGATAACTTTTCCCAATATTTCCGGTGTCTTCATAAGCAATTCGGCCTATTCCTAAAGCCTGTATTGCATTCTTTAGAGTTTTTGCTTTTTCTACCAACAAACTATCGTTGCGTTTCAAAGGGATAATAGCTATCTTAACTGGCGCTAAATGGGGTTTTATTTTCAAAACTACACGCTTTTTATCGTCTTTTAATGTTTCTTCTTCATAGGCATCTGTAAGTACGGCGAGCACACCTCTGTCTAAACCGGCAGAGGGTTCTATCACATAAGGAACAAAATGCGTGCCAGGAGGGTCTTGAACGCTTAGTTTAGCAACACTCTCTTTATTAACAGTTACCTTGGCATTAATATTTAATTCTTTTTGACCTTGCGTGTGCGAACCCAAATCGTAATCCGTACGATTAGAAATACCTTCTAGTTCTTCGAAGCCATGGGGAAATTTATAGAGTATATCAACGGTTGCTTTTGCATAATGGGCCAATTCCGAGGTGCTTTGGGTTAACAATTTTAATCTTTCGGTATTTAAGCCTTGATTTTTCCACCATGCTAAACGAAATTCAACCCAATATTGATGCCATTTTTCGTCTTCGCCAGGCTTAACAAAAAATTCGATTTCAAGTTGTTCAAATTCTCTGACTCTAAAAATAAAATTACGCGGTGTTATTTCGTTCCTAAAAGCTTTACCAATTTGTGCTATACCAAAAGGAAGTTTGGGAGACATCGTGTCCATAACATTTTTAAAATTAGTAAATATTCCTTGAGCAGTCTCGGGGCGTAAATAGGCAAAAGCATCAGGGTCTTCTACAGGACCCATGTTGGTTTTAAACATCATATTGAAAGCTCTTGGTTCCGTAAGGTTGGTTGAACCACATGCTTCACATTTACCGTCTGTAAGATGATCCAAACGCCAACGTTTTTTACATTGTTTGCAATCGACAAGTAAATCTGCAAACGTACTTTCATGGCCGGAATAATAAAAAATTTTTCTATGTGTCAAAATGGCAGAATCTAATCCATAGATATCATCACGTTCATAAACATTAGATTTCCACCAGGCAGCTTTCAAGTTATTTTTTAACTCTACACCTAAAGGGCCATAATCATAGATTCCTTGTAGACCGCCATAAATCTCGGCACTTGGGAAGATGAATCCTCTGCGTTTGCATAAAGATACGATTTCTTCTAGGTTTTTTGCCGCCATATTACATTTTCCAAAGGTTGGGTTCAGAATAGATCTCTTTCAAAACTGCGTTATAGACTTGATTTCATTGTTAAACGATTTGTTGAAGCCCCCATTAACTTTTGTAAACTCCGGTCCTCGCAAATCGTTTGCCTCGAACTCAAACATATAACTTGGTTTTTAAAGAGGTCTAATAAATTTTCATACCAAGAATTATACAACAGGTTTTCGTAAAGACTGTTACAAAATCCATAGGGTAAATAACACGAATTAAACCAAGAGCATATAAGCTGAATCTTTTAAACATCTCGCCCCGAGCGTTTACGTTCATGTTCTTTCAAAAACTTTTTACGTAAACGCAAATAGTGCGGAGTAACTTCTAGTAATTCGTCATCGGCTATAAATTCTAATGCCTGTTCTAATGAGAATGTTATTGGAGGTGTCAAAATGATGTTTTCATCGGAACCTGATGCTCGGACATTCGTAAGTTGTTTGCCTTTTACTACGTTAACAACTAAGTCATTGTCGCGTGAATGAATACCTACGATCATTCCTTCATATACATCGGTTTGAGGGCCAATTAATAATTTTCCGCGTTCTTGTAAATTAAATAAGGAAAATCCGGTCGCTTTACCAACTTGATTGGAGATCATGACACCGTTTGCCCGATTAGCAATAGTCCCCTTTTTCACTGGACCATAATGATCAAACACATGGTGCATCAATCCCAATCCAGAAGTAGCTGTTAGAAACTCTGTACGAAAACCAATCAGTGCGCGAGTGGGTATTTTATAATCTAATCGAACACGTCCTTTTCCATCCGATACCATATCTATCAGATCGCCGCGGCGGCTACCTAATTTTTCCATGATGTTACCTTGATGTTGTTCTTCCAGATCCACGGTTAAATTTTCGTAAGGTTCTTTCAGCTCACCATCAATTTCCTTTAAAATAACTTCAGGACGAGACACACCCAATTCGTATCCTTCGCGACGCATGGTTTCAATTAAAATTGATAGATGTAATTCGCCTCTCCCCGAGACGCGGAATCGGTTAGGGTCTTCGGTGTCTTCAACCTTAAGTGCTACGTTATGCAGTAGTTCTCTGTCAAGGCGCTCTCTAATTTGTCTACTAGTCACAAATTTTCCATCTTTGCCTGCGAAAGGTGAGTTATTGACCTGGAAGGTCATGCTCATTGTTGGTTCATCCACTATCAAAGCGGGTAAAGCTTCAACTAAGTTAGGATCACACAAAGTGTCAGAGATATTCAACTTATCAATACCGGTTACGGCTATGATATCTCCTGCTTCGGCTAGCTCGATTTCGATGCGTTCCAAGCCTCTATAACCTAAAATTTGTAATATACGAGCGGGTCGAGTTTTTCCTTCTCTGTCAATTAAAACAACGGACATATTAGCTTTAGCACAGCCTCGCTGAATACGACCGATACCAATAGTGCCCACATAACTGGAATAGTCCAAGGTGGTAATTTGCATTTGAAAAGGGCCTTGGGGATCGACTGCCGGAGGAGCGACTTTATTAATGATGGTCTCAAATAAAGGTGTCAAATCCGAGCTTGATTTTTTAAGGTCTAATGTTGCATAGCCTTGTAAAGCTGAAGCATAGATAATAGGAAAATCTAATTGTTCTTCGGTTGCGCCTAAGCGATCAAATAAATCAAAAACCTGATTAATGACCCAATCTGGCCTGGCACTGGGCCTGTCAATTTTATTTACTACAACAATTGGTTTAAGACCTTTAGCAAAGGCTTTTTGGGTGACAAATCGTGTTTGCGGCATTGGACCATCTACTGCATCTACGAGCAATAAAACAGAGTCAACCATAGACAAAATTCGCTCAACTTCCCCCCCAAAGTCAGCATGACCCGGCGTGTCGACAATATTAATTCGATAACCATGCCATTCTATGGAAGTATTTTTTGCCAGGATAGTAATACCACGTTCACGTTCTAAGTCATTACTATCCATAATACGCTCCACTGGCGCAGCTCGGCTGGAGAGAGTGCCGGACTGTTGTAATAGTTTATCCACGAGCGTGGTTTTTCCGTGGTCAACATGGGCAATTATGGCGATATTTCGTATATTTTTGATCATGATAGTTTAAGAGATTAGAGATTAGAATGTTCAAAAAGAGTGCATGATAACGCAAAGCAAGGCATTTCTGCTAGCGTGTCCTACACTGATAGAAAGGCAATTAATATTGAGAGGTTTTATCATGGGAGTGCTTTTATTGCAACCAACTACTACAGCTCAATGGCAGTCTTTAGTAAAGGATGCAGAATCTAGTAGTAATCTTAGGCTAAATAATGAACTTGAAAGTTACTTAGTTTTTTTATTAGGCTACTATAATCGCCGTCCCGATATTGCTAATTCAGTTTTAGCGAAAGAGTTTTTAAGCGGAATAACTGAAAGGCATGCTAGGCAACGAGAGTGTTTGCGGGAGGTAGGAGATAAATGTTTATTATTTGCTGGTTTTTTTCCTGAGCAGGCTGAAAAAAAACGGGTCAAAATCAAGTATTTTATTGAACTAGGCCAAACTGCTTATGTCCAGGTGGCTAGTTTGTCCAAAGCGGGTTCCGCTGCTCTCTATAATGCATTAAGTTGTGACTTTATTAGTTTGATGGAAATCTTGCATGCAATCCGTGGTCTTAGCGATCCTGTCAATGAGTTAAGTCCTTTACAAGCCTTAGAATTATGGACTGATGTTAAAAGTCAGCACGCTCTAACGGTATTACGCAGACATACATCTTTTCCGACTTTCACAGGATCACCTCTGAAGCATTAGGCTTGAAAAATCTATTTCTTGGCCTAAATTTAATATTTTAACTCCTAGTTTAGCTATAGTAATGGTTTAAAAGATTGAAAAATGTTAGCTACATTTAACTTCTCATCTAATTATTCAGCAAATTTAAATCTATCACTCGAGTTTATGAGCAATTAAAATAAGTCATTTTCTTGCTCAAAATCAGCTGGCTAGTTAAGATAGAGCGAATAGAATAATGATAATTTTTTATGTCAACTTCTTCTTCGAGCATCGAAATGAATGAAACCTTAACCACAGATTTTGGTTATCAAACTATTTCCTTAAACGAAAAAAATAGCCGGGTAGGTGAGGTTTTTCAATCGGTTGCGGGCAAGTATGATCTTATGAATGATTTAATGTCATTTGGTCTGCATCGCCTATGGAAGAAATTTGCAGTGCAATTAGCTCAGCTTCGTAGCGGGGATAATGTGCTTGATGTAGCAGGTGGAACGGGTGATTTGATAAAGACATTTGCTAAACACATAGGACCGCAAGGCAAGGCTGTTTTGTTGGATATTAATGCTGCCATGCTAAATATAGGTCGAGATCGGCTTCTGAATTCAGGTTTTACTGAGATAAATGCTATCCAAGCCAACGCAGAATATTTACCCTTTGCGGAGGCTAGCTTTGATTGCTTGAGCATTGCTTTTGGATTACGTAATGTAACGAATAAGCAAACTGCATTACAATCTATGTATCAGGTTTTAAAGCCAGGTGGGCGTTTACTCGTTTTAGAGTTTTCTAAGCCCATATTGGGTTTTTTACAAACTTTGTATGATCGTTACTCCTTCGATTTTTTACCTAAATTGGGAGAGTGGATTGCTAATGACGAAGCAAGTTATCGTTATTTAGTAGAATCCATACGTCGCCATCCCGATCAAAAAACCCTTCAGACACTTATTTTAGACGCAGGATTTGATGAGTGTGAATACTATAACCTTAGCGGTGGAATAGTTGCATTACATAGAGCGTGGAAATTTTGATTAACTCCAAAATGATATTATCAGCTCAAGAAGCGATACTTAATCGCTATCTAAAGCTTGACCCCGAGTCAAAAGAGCATTTCCGTCGACTATCGGGCAAGGTAGTAAAGATAGAATGGGGTCCTCTTACCTACTATTGGCTTTTCAAATCCGATTCAATTTATCTATGTAAAGATTATAACGGACCTGCGGATTTAATCTTGCGCGGTTCAACTTTTGATTTTTTACGTATGGCTTTTATAAAGAAAGATAAAGCGCTTACGGATATCCCTCTGCAAGTGCTCGGTGACATGGAGTTTGGAAAACAGTTTAGAGAATTTTTTTCAAATCTAGAAATCGATTACGAAGAACAATTATCAAAAATAGTGGGTGATGCTACCGCTTACCCGATAACACAAGTACTTAAGGCAATAAAGCTTTGGGCTAGTCACAACATGGAAAGTCTTAGTGAAAATTTGACAAACTATCTCCAGAGAGAAATGAATTGGTTGGTATCTGACGAAGAATTACAGTTTTTTTTTTCCGATGTTGATGAACTTCGCGACGATTGTGCCCGATTAGAAGCTCGGATAAAATTGTTGGAAAAAGGGGAGAGTTGATGAAATCAATATCTCGTTTAGTGCGTTTAATGCAGATCAGTTTTATTCTTTTTCGTTATAACTTAGATGAATTACTATTCTCTCTCGATCTATTTCGCCCTTTACGTTTTTTTGCTTTTCTAAATCCTTATAGAAGAGTTAATAAAAAAATTCCGAGAGGAGAAAGAATTCGTCTTGCATTGGAAGATTTAGGCCCAATTTTTGTTAAATTTGGGCAAACTTTATCGACTCGACGTGATTTTATTCCCATTGATATTGCTGACGAATTGGCAAAACTGCAGGATCGAGTACCGCCTTTTTCGGGAGAAGAAGCAAAATCTATTGTTGAAACCTGTATTAAAAAACCCATTGCTGAAGCATTTTCTGAGTTTGATATTAATCCTTTGGCGTCAGCATCTATCGCACAGGTTCATGCAGCTAAGTTATTGGTAACGGGTCAAGAAGTTGTGGTTAAGGTTTTAAGGCCGGGAGTATATAAAAGAATTAGTCGAGATATCGATCTATTATATTCCTTAGCTAATTTAGCCCTGCGTTATTGGCGGCCTGCAAAGCAGCTTAGACCGCGTGAAATTGTGGCGGAGTTTGAAGCTTGTTTAAAAGATGAATTAGATTTATTGCGTGAGGGGGCAAATGCCTCGCAGTTACGCCGTAATTTTTCTAATTCTGATTTGCTTTATATTCCCGAAGTATATTGGCCCTATACCTTTCATAAAGTTTTAGTTATGGAACGTATTTATGGCATTTCGATTTCTGATATTTCTGCTTTAAAAAAACAAGGAATTAATTTAAAAAAATTAGCTGAAAGAGGCGTTGAAATTTTCTTCACGCAAGTTTTTCGCGATTGTTTTTTTCATGCTGATATGCATCCTGGCAATATTTTTGTTTCACCTGAAAATAAAGAAAATCCGCAATACTTGGGTGTCGATTTTGGGATTATGGGTAGTTTAAGCCCAGACGATCAACGTTATCTCGCCGAAAATCTGATGGCTTTTTTTAATAGAGATTACCGTCGCGTCGCCCAATTACATGTTGAATCGGGCTGGGTTGCAGAAAATACCAGAATTAATGAATTTGAGGCAGCAATTCGTACTGTATGTGAACCCATTTTTGAAAGACCTTTGAAAGAAATTTCTTTTGGACAGTTACTTTTACGATTATTTCAAACTGCTAGACGATTTAATATGGAGGTGCAACCCCAATTAGTTCTATTACAAAAAACTTTATTCAATGTTGAAGGTCTAGGGCGACAATTGTATCCTGATTTGGATTTATGGAATACAGCTAAACCTTTTTTGGAACGATGGTTACGAAAACAAATTGGGCCACGTGCTTTTTTACGTAAAATTCGAGAATATGCACCTTATTGGGCAGAAAAGGCTCCTGAAATTCCAGATTTAATCTATCAGGTCATGCACGAGTTACGCCATTTAAAAAAGAACGTTAAGTGTCTTTATTGTGAGGGAGGAAAAGAAAAGCAACAAACAAGTAAAAAATCTTTTTGGTTTATAGGCCTAGGCTTGGCCACTGCTTGTATGGCTTGGGTTTTGCTAGATCTCAGCGTTAAGTATGTAACGCATTTAGCATCGCCCTATTTATGGGTTTTAGGTTTAGGAGGTTTGGGATTATTTTTAAGTGCGATGATTAATTTACGAAAGTTTAATTAATTTTTATTTTAAACACGGAGTGTTTATGGGATTTTATGGATTAAATCTAATATCGTTCCTTATTATTTTTCTGATTGCTTGGTTATTATTTGGACCTAAATATTTACATAATATTTTTAAAAATTTGACTGTTTCGGGGCGTAACGGCATTAAGATTTTATTAAAATTATATAACGAAAAATCAAATGATAATAAATCCGATTCAGAAACAGATATTACTAGTGGATGATGATGAATTGTGTTTGAGGATATTAACTCAATATTTAGATGAAGCTCAATATGCCTATGTAACTTGTAAAGATGGTCTGCAGGCTTGGAATTGTTTACAACAATATCCCGATAAATTTTTTGTTATTTTAAGCGATAGAATTATGCCAAATCTGCATGGTTTACAATTATTATCGAAAATAAAAAAGAAAGGATTAAATATTCCTTTAATATTATTTTCAGGTATAGCGTGCAAAGAAGAAAGATGTGAGGCAATAGCGCAAGGGGCGTATGATTTTTTTTATAAACCTATATCTAAAGAATTACTTTTAGCATTGTTGAAAAAAATAAAAAAACAATTACTATAGGTATTTATAAGTAATTACAAGGAGAGAAAAAAATGGGTGAATCTAATCCCGATTGGGAAAATAGTTGTTTATTTGCCTTAGCAAGTTTAGGCGATGTTAATTTATTTAAGCATTGGTTGGATAAAAAAATAAATATTGATGTTGAAGACGAAGATGGAGACACAGCTTTACATTACGCAGTAAGAGGAGGGCATATAGATATTGTTATTGCATTATTAGAAGCAGGTGCGGTAATTAGTTCGAATAAAAAAAAACGCACGGCGTTGTTAGATGCTTATGCCTTTAATCAAACTAAAATTGCGAATGAAATTACTAAGGTTGTAATCCAAAGAAATTCGGTTAAAAATTTACTTCAATTCCAGAAATCTACTAAAATAGACAATCCAGAACAGCTGGTTAATAATTTTATTAAGTATTTACGAAAAAATTATTTAGATAGAAACATATTTACGCGTTTTCCGGCTAAGCATACGCGAAGAGCCAACGCACTAATAACTGCAGCGCGTGAGTGTATTTCTAAAAAAAAATTTAAAGAATTTGACGAATTATTAAATAATCAACTTAATTTATTTAAAGGTGTTCCAGCGAACCCAATAAGTGAAAGTATAATTCATAAAAGATGGTCTGAAGAACTCAAAAACAAGCCTAAGGATCCTAAGCAATCTCTTTTTTATAAAACGCTGAATACTTTTGTTAACATACCTTCTAATTTAAACAATGGTAGCGTAAGGAGTGTTTCTCATCGCTAAATTTCCTGTAAAAATTGGATAATATGCCTCAAGGCCTGGTAGATTAAAGCTTGCTTTTTTTTTGTACGCCTCTAAACTAAGTTCTTAATCTAAGAGCTTCGCTATGAAAATCGTTTTGGCTAATCCTCGAGGTTTCTGCGCTGGTGTTGATCGCGCAATAGAAATTGTTAAAAGAGCATTAAAACTGTTTGGTGAGCCTATCTATGTGCGTCATGAAGTCGTCCATAATCGAATTGTAGTTGCCGATTTAGAAAAAAAAGGCGTGATTTTTGTGGAGCATATCAGCGAAATACCCGCAAATGCCACAGCTATTTTTAGTGCTCATGGAGTATCTCAAGCGGTTCGTGAGTCTGCCAAGCAACGTAATTTGAGAATTTTTGATGCCACATGTCCTTTAGTGACTAAGGTGCATATGGAGGTGGCACGTTATAATCGTTTAGGTCAGGAATGTATTTTGATTGGCCATGCCGATCATCCCGAAGTTGAAGGAAGCCTAGGGCATTATGATAATCCCGCCGGTGGAATCTATTTAGTAGAAAATATTCGGGATGTTGCCTTATTAAAGATTAAAAATCCTCGTTTATTGAGCTATGTAACACAAACGACTTTATCACTGGATGATACTAAAACTATTATTCAGGCACTGAAGCAACGTTTTCCTGAAATTGCCACACCCAAGAAAGAAGATATTTGTTACGCAACACAGAATCGTCAACTAGCGGTTAAAGAGTTAGCAAAACAGTGTGATATGGTGTTAGTTTTAGGGTCGGTTAATAGCTCCAATTCGAATAGGTTGAAAGAATTAGCTGAACGTTTAGGAAAACCTGCCTATTTAATAGATACGGCTAAAGATATCCAAACGAGCTGGTTAATTGGTAAAGAATCTATGGGTATTACTGCAGGTGCGTCTGCACCGGAATTTTTAGTACAAGATGTTGTAAAATATTTAAAAACATTTCCTAATTGGCAAGAGTGCTTGGTTACCGAATTAATGGGTGTTGAGGAAAATGTTGCTTTCGCCCTACCTCGTGAATTAAGAGTTCCATTAGCAACCGGAGCCTGAAACAATCAGCTAATTTTTTCCAATAACCAATCGAACTATACTCACAGCAATTGGATTTTTGCTGAGGTGCCGCGAGGATGAAGCAACCGGATTGTATTGTTATATACGCGAATTGCGAGTTGAGCGGCAACACAGACAAAAATCCAATTACAAAGAGTTTATTTTTTATTTCCCCATATATATCGGAATATACTTCCCCCAATTATTCCGCCGATCATTGGAGCGAGCCAAAATAACCAAAGCTGCTGGATAGCCCATCCACCTACAAATAATGCTGGGCCTGTGCTTCTAGCGGGATTAACTGAAGTATTTGTAACTGGAATACTAATTAAATGGATTAAGGTTAAGGCTAACCCGATAGCTAAGGGTGCAAAATGACTAGGTAATTGTGGATTAGTTACACCGGCGATAACGATTAAAAATAAGAAAGTCATAGTTACTTCACATATAAAACAAGCCAATAATGAGTAATGACCCGGGGAATGAAGTCCATAACCATTGCTGGCAAAACCATTTTGTAACTCAAATCCTTGTTGCCCACTTGCAATGAAATATAAAACAGTGGCGGCGAGTATACCGCCTATTACTTGAGCAATAATATAACTAGGTACTTCTTTAATACTAAATCTACCCGCAGCCCAAAGACCTATAGAAACAGCAGGATTTAAATGACATCCAGAGATAGGAGCAAATACACAACACATGGTTAGTAAACTTAAACCAAAAGCAAAAGCTACACCCAGAAAACCTACGCCTATTACTGGAAATTTGGCTGCTAATACAGCACTACCACAGCCACCTAATACTAACCAGAAAGTGCCTAAAAATTCGGCTAATAATTTCCTTTGCATGTTGAATCTCCTTAAAAATCAGAAAAAGTATAGCAGTAGAAAACATTTTTCAACAATTTAACGACTTATAAGCTATAAAATTTAAATTTAATTACCAGCATAAATTTGAACCGCTACCGGCATTAGTTTTTTCTCCTAATTGATTAAGCATAAAAAGATAACATTCAGGATCATAGAATTTAGCTTTGGCTGTTAGTAGATAAGTGCTGGCAGTGCTTTTTAGAGTTAATTGATAAAAATCTCTTTCAGTAATGTTCTTTAGATGTAACTTGCTAAACTTCGCATCCCCGTAGCTATTATTATTTGCAAGATAATAAATTTCCATATGCTGGGCGAGAGTTATTAAAGCAATTTTTGCTTCGGTACGGTGTGTTTTTACCAGGGCATAAGTGTAAATTGGATAAGAGATTTTGGCTAAAATACCGATTATTACCAAGACAATAAGCAACTCAAATAAACTAAATCCATGTTCAGTATTTTTCATATATTAACTCCTATTTTATTTCTTGTTATTCATAATGAAAAATAAAACATACAGAAGTTTATAAATGTTTTTTATTTTTTGCTAGGGGAACGAGAAAGAGTTGTTTTTTGAGTACCGTAACGGAGCATACTTAAAGGTATGTGACTACGAAACACAGAAAAACAGCTCTTTCTGGTCATCATCATGCAATTTTTAATATACCCTACCGAAATCCATGAGGTAAGATGCCTAAGTTAGTACTTATTTGCTGTGCAAATGCAGCTCCCATACGATCAGAAAGTTGCTGTAATAGACCAGGTTTGACGGTATAATCAACGATATTTTTATTCTTAATTAAATCCTGAGATAAGCTATTTAAATCTCCAAAGCCATCTATAAGGCCTAAAGATAAAGCTTCTTCGCCTGTCCAGGCTAAACCAGAAAATAACTCTGGATTTTCTTTTATGCGATTTCCACGACCTTGTTTAACAGCGTTAATGAACTGCTGATGAACATTTGCAAGCATACGTTGAGCAATAAGTTTCTCATCTGTTTTTTCAGGTGAAAAAGGATCTAAAAAGCCTTTATGATCTCCAGCTGTCAAAAGGCGGCGTTCAACACCGACTTTCTTCATGGTATCAACAAAGCCAAATCCGTCCATTAAAACACCAATTGAGCCGACTAAGCTGGCGGGATTAGCATAGATATCATCACTCGCTGAAGCAATATAATAAGCGGCGGATGCGCAAAGATCGTCACATACCGTATATAATTTAGTTCTAGGATATTGATGGCGTAAATAACGGATCTCATTATAGATCTGTGCAGCTTGAACTGGACTGCCGCCAGGACTATTGATACGCAGAATAACCGTACGCGTATTTCTATCTTCAAAAGCGTTTTGTAGTCCTTCAATGACATTATCAGCACTTGCTGTTGAACTGTCATCAATGATTCCTCTAATATCGACTAGACCGATGTGAGCTTTTGCTTTTGAAGCACTAGGAAGATTGGTTGTAGTTGGCCATAAAGAAAACAACAGACCTAAGAAAAGTAAAAAAAATAGGAATTTAAAGAAAATATTCCAGCGTCTTTTACGACGTTGTTCTTTTAAATTATCAAAAAGTAATTTTTCTAAGGTTTTGCGTTGCCATGCCGGATCGTTTAATAATTCTTCTGCCATATAGAACCCTATTTAAATTTTTGAAATAAGAATATAAATGCGCATAGTTTACCTCTTTTTGACTAGCTGGGACATATATACGCTGAAAATAAGAATTTTAGCGTGGTTCCACATTCGAGACAGGCACAAATTCTGCAGAATTAGACTTATATTTATTCGTCTAAAATAGTTGGGTAAGTATTTTTACCAAAATCGACTTGATTTTTTCTAATTAGACTAAACTATTTAGGAGACATCAAGCTAGATGAGTGATAACTAGAGGATCTTATGAGTCTTAATAAATTAACTAGTCAGTTTCAAAATGCCTTAGCAGAATCTCAATCATTAGCTATAGGACAAGATAATTCTTTTATTGAACCTATCCATTTGATGTCTGCTTTGTTGCAGCAAGAGAATGGCACGGTCAAACCTTTATTGAGCAAAGCTAATGTTAATTTAAATCAATTAACTAAAAACTTGGATGAAGCCATTGCGCGTTTACCCAAAGTGCAAGCTTCAATACCTGGGGAAATTCATCCTTCTACTAATCTTATTCGTTTACTGAATGTAACCGATAAGCTTGCACAACAACGAAATGATGAATATTTATCAAGCGAATTATTTGTGCTTGCAGCGATAGATGATAAGAGCATATTGGGCGAACTATTACGAAAAGCAGGTGCTAGCAAAGCGTTGCTAGAGCAATCAATAAAGGATATTCGAGGTGGAGAAGCAGTGAATGATCCTGAAGCAGAAGGTCGTCGTGGAGCCTTGGAAAAATATACAATTGATCTAACAGCTCAGGCATCGCAAGGAAAACTCGATCCAGTTATCGGCCGTGACGATGTGATACGTCGAACTATTCAAGTGTTACAAAGACGAACTAAAAATAATCCTGTTCTTATTGGCGAGCCGGGCGTGGGTAAAACCGCTGTAGTGGAAGGACTTGCGCTACGTATTGTTAATCACGAAGTTCCAGAAGGCCTAAGAAATAAACGTTTACTTGCTTTAGATATGGGCTCGTTAATTGCTGGAGCAAAATATCGAGGAGAATTTGAAGAGCGCTTAAAAGCAGTTTTGAATGAGCTTGCAAAGCAAGAAGGACAAATAATTTTATTTATTGATGAGTTGCATACCATGGTCGGTGCAGGGAAAGCAGAAGGCGCTATGGATGCAGGGAATATGTTAAAACCTGCTTTAGCACGAGGTCAATTACATTGTATCGGAGCAACTACTTTAAATGAATATAGAAATTATATCGAAAAAGATGCTGCATTAGAACGACGTTTTCAAAAAATTCTAGTGGATGAACCGAGTGTTGAAGATACTATAGCTATTTTACGTGGTTTAAAGCAACGTTATGAGATTCACCATGGCGTAGAAATTATGGATTCAGCCATTCTTGCTGCAGCCACTTTATCCCATCGTTATATTTCTGATAGAAATTTGCCGGATAAAGCAATCGATCTTATCGATGAGGCCGCTAGTCGAATTAGAATCGAAATCGATTCTAAGCCAGAAAAGCTTGATCGTTTAGATAGACGATTAATTCAGTTAAAAATTGAACGAGAAGCTTTAAAAAAAGAAACCGATGAATCTTCTAAGATTAGACTGGAAATTTTAGAAAATGAGATTACCGAGCTTTCAAAAAAATATGCCGATCTCAACGAGGTTTGGAAAGCTGAAAAAGCGACCTTGCAAGGCGAGCAAAAAATCAAAAGTGAACTTGAAAAGTCACAATTTGAATTAGAAAAAGCGCGCCGCTCGGGCGATTTAAATCGAATGTCAGAATTACAATATGGCCAAATTCCCGCATTAGAAAAAAAATTACTGGCGGCTCAGAAAATGGAAAACAAGGAACCGCAATTAGTTCGTAATAAAGTTAGCGAGAAAGAAATTGCGGAAATTGTTTCGCAATGGACGGGAATCCCCGTCTCTAAAATGTTAGAAGGCGAGCGACAAAAATTATTACATATGGAAGATGCGCTACATCAACGTGTAGTGGGTCAAGATGAAGCGATTGCAGTTGTAGCGAATGCTATTCGACGTTCCCGTGCGGGTTTATCGGATCCTAAGCGTCCAATAGGATCGTTTATTTTTTCAGGCCCTACTGGTGTCGGTAAAACAGAAGTTTGCAAAGCTCTAGCAGGATTTTTATTTGATTCTGACGATGCGATGGTGCGTTTAGATATGTCTGAATTTATGGAAAAACATTCTGTTGCGCGTCTCATTGGTGCTCCTCCAGGATATGTAGGTTATGAAGAAGGGGGCTATCTTACCGAAGCAGTTCGTCGAAAACCTTATTCCGTAGTCCTTCTGGATGAAATTGAAAAAGCGCATGCGGATGTATTTAATATTTTATTGCAAGTATTAGAGGATGGTCGTTTAACTGATGGCCAGGGACGCACAGTAGATTTTCGTAATACCGTTATAGTGATGACGTCAAATTTAGGTTCACAAATTATTCAAGAGTTGACCTCTAAAAAAGATTACTCAGCATTAAAAAGTACGCTAATGGATATTATTGCACAACATTTTCGACCTGAATTTATTAATCGTGTTGATGAGGTAGTTGTTTTTCATGCTTTAACTGAAAAACAGATTCACTCTATAACTTCAATCCAATTAGAGAGACTGCGCGAACGTCTGAATGAACGTGATTTACAATTAGAAGTCAGTGCAGCTGCGGTTAATCACATTGCCAAAATGGGCTATGATCCTGTTTATGGGGCGCGACCTTTAAAACGTACCATTCAACAAGAATTGGAGAATCCGATTGCCAAAGATATGCTAGAAGAAAAATTCTTACCAGGGGATAAAATTTTTGTAGACTATACCGATGGGAAAATAAAATTAACGGCAAAAAAAACAAAAGCTAAAACTAAAAAGTAAAAAATTTTTAAGATAGATGAGGCTCGGGGGCTGAGCGTGCACTTATTCAAATGCGAAGAGTATCCATGGGGTATTTGATGATATCAAAATAAGGGGAATAGTCAAAGTCGCGCGGTGAGTAAAGCCTAGGGTTAGTTTTATATAGCTTAAGACCTTTCCCATCACTTTTTAATAATGGCAATATCGGAAAATTGACCGATTGAAAAGCTTCAGCTAATAATGAAGAACAACTTTCTTTGGTCCTCATCCCTGGTTTGTAATTAAAGAGTGTCGAGTGCCATCTACGCGGTAAAAATGGCCAAGGCATTAAAAAACGGCCTAAGTCGAAAATTAATCTAAAATCATATTCTATGCCTAATTTTTTTATAGCATAACCAATAATTTTTTGTCCTTCTTGATAAGAAATATTTCTTGGGCGACATATACGAATATGTTCTTTTTCATATTTTTTTAATGGAGAGATTAAAGCGCCTTTTCCTAGCAAGCTTTCAAATACTAATTGTTCACTGGGATCGCCAGAGTAAAATTCAGTAATTTTTTTTTGCATCTCTTTATCTTCAATGTCATACAAACGACCAAGATATAGCGCGGCATGTGACCAGGAGCTGCGCGTAATTACTTTAATCATTTGACTAATACGATTACGACCTTCTATCAACAAAACATCACAAGGGCGTAGTTCCTGACGAAGTTTATTAAAATCACTTAATGGAATTGGTTGAGGAGCTTCTACTTCTTTATTAAGCCATTTAAAAAAAAAGTTAAATAGTTTATTAGTTAAATCCATCTGCATAAATTATCCTGGATTTTAATTTTTGCCTAGGACGCGTAGAACAATTTGGGTGTTTAAAATTTTAGATAGCTTGTGCCAATTCGATTGCATAGCCTAAATAACTAGTAGGCGATAATTCGAGTAAGCTTTGTTTAATATCGTCGGGTATTTTTAGGTTGTTAATAAATTCATGAAGAGTTTTTTGATTAAGTTTTTTACCTTGTGTTAAGGCCTTTAATTGTTCGTAAGGCATTTCAGCCCCATATCGTCTTAAAATTGTTTGTATAGCTTCAGCCAATATTTCCCAATGGTGATTGAGATCTTCTAGTAATCGCGTGTCATCGATAGAAATTTTTTCTAAACCACAATATAAACTTTTATAGGCAACTAAATTGTATGCAAATGCTGTTCCAAGATTACGCAGTAGTGTTGAATCTCTTAAATCACGTTGCCAACGAGAGATAGGTAAGGTATTGGAAAAAAGTTGGTATAGGCTATTGGCTAGGCTAAAATTTCCCTCGGCATTTTCAAAGTCGATAGGATTAATTTTATGAGGCATAGTAGATGAGCCTACTTCATCTATCTTAGCTTTTTGTTTAAAATAACCCAGAGAAATATAACCCCAACAATCGGCAGACAAATTAATTAATATAGTATTAATTCGTTTTAAACTGTCACAATATTCTGCAATATAGTCATGCGGCTCAATCTGTGTAGTATAAGCATTCCAGTCTAAATCTAAACTGGTCACAAATTTTTTGCTAAGTTCAGGCCAATTAATATCGGGATAAGCAACACGATGCGCATTGTAATTACCAATTGCACCATTAAATTTACCGACGATTTTTACTGCAGCAAATAGTTTTTCCTGTTCTATTAAGCGTTGAGTAAAATTAGCCAACTCTTTACCCATAGTGGTGGGAACAGCAGCTTGGCCGTGTGTACGACCCAGCATCGCATGCGTAGCATATTGATGTGAATATTTTTTTAAATAAATTATTAATTGTTGAATTGCGGGTAATAAATGTTGAGCGCGTACTTCTTTAAGCATTAAAGCATAAGCTAAATTATTAATATCATCAGAAGTGCAACCGAAGTGTATAAACTCACGAATCGATACTAACTGTGGATTTTTAGCTAGTTTCTCTTTCAAAAAATATTCAACTGCTTTAATGTCGTGTCGAGTTGTTTTTTCTAAAGTTTTAATCCTTTCGGCATCTTCCAAATTAAAATTTTCAATAATACAATTCAATTGTTGCTGAGTTGCTGTAGAAAATCCGGGAATCTCCTTGATGTTAGAATGTTCAGCAAGGGTTTGTAGCCAGCGTATTTCAATGATTACTCTAAAATAAAATAAACCATACTCACTACATAAAGGACGCAAACCAGCAGTTTTTTCCGAGTAACGACCATCAATAGGAGAAATTGCTGTTAGAGAATTGAGTTGCACATAGGCCTCGGTAAGTTTATTTACAGCTCTTCGGATTCTTCTGGACCATATTTTTCTGATCGATCATGTCGTTTTTCTTTGATTTTTTGTTTATGTTTATTGATTTGCTGTTCTATCCTATCAACTAAATCATCGATAGCAGGGTATAAACTTTCGTTTTCGGCACTTGCGTAAAATTCAGTACCATGCGTATGGACTAGGGCTTTAACGACTTGAGCTAAGTTTTCAAGGCTTAATGTGATATGTATGGCTGTAGTTTTATGGGTTATACGTTCCAGTCGTTTAAATTTATCGAGTATATATTGTTTTAAAGCGTCAGTAACTTTAATGCCATCATCTGTAATGGTAACTTGCATTAGACCCTCTACCTTTATAATCTAATACTCTTCGCACTTGAAATTTTGTCTGTGTTGCCGCTTAACTCGCAATCCTCATGTATCTTGAATACACTCCGGTTGCTCATTCTCGCGGCGCCTTGCCAAAAATCCAATTGCTGTGAGTATACATTGATATTTTTCAGAAATGTATATTTGATTATACCTTACCCAGCCCTTTGACTATAGATCAAATTCATGGCCTAGATAGACTTCCCTGACACGTTGATTATTCAATACTTCTTTTGGAGTACCCACATAGATAGTTTCCCCTTCACTCACTATATAAGCGCGTTTACAAATTGTAAGGGTTTCTCGAACATTATGATCGGTAATTAAAACACCGATACCACGTCGGCTAAGATGAATAATCATGCGCTTAATATCAACGACAGAAATAGGATCAATTCCTGCAAAAGGCTCATCTAATAGCATGAACTTTGGTTCCATGGCCAAAGCGCGAGCAATTTCTACACGACGACGTTCACCCCCCGATAAACTAATCCCTAACGTATCGCGGATATGTGTAATGTGGAATTCATGAAGTAGATTTTCGAGATGTTGTTTACGTTGTTCTTTGGAAAGATCTTTACGTAATTGGAGTATAGCAAGGATATTATCGGCAACAGATAATTTACGAAATATAGAAGGTTCTTGAGGTAAATAACCGATGCCGGCCTTAGCACGGGCGTGCATGGGCAAATGCGTAATATTATGATTATCTAATAAAATTTTACCTTGTGCACTTTCAACTAGACCCACGATTAAGTAAAAGCTGGTGGTTTTTCCAGCGCCATTAGGGCCTAACAAACCTACTACTTCCCCGGTTACTAGTTCTAGAGAAACATTTTTGACCACAACCCGGGAATGGTAACGCTTGGCCAAATTTATAGCATGTAATTTACTCATGAGCTTACAGGTTGCAATGGAGCTATTAGTATTTGAGTATGCCCTTCTTTTGAGATAGGGGAACCGACGGTTTTCTTTTTAAAATCATAGTTAATTTGCGGGCCTTTAACATGATTTTGTCCTTGTACAATCTCGGCATTACCCACAGCTTCTAGCCAGTCTTTTTGTGGATAATAATAGATCGTATTTCCAGTAGCAATTAACTTAGGTCGATTAGCAAATATAAGTGCGCGATAACGTGCTGGATTACCGGTAGCGATTATTTTGGTGACTTGACCATCTTGGTCGGCGTAACTGGTGGCATAGTCTGCAGTGAGCACTCCCGATCCTTGAGTTAACTTAATATGCCCCTGATAGATTCCTAATTTTGTCTCATTATTATATGACAAAGTATCAGACTCAAAATAGATGGTTTGTTCCATATCTTTTGGATGAGCATATAAGGCGATAGGGGAACTTGCTATTATCAGGAGTAGATAATATAAATAGGCTTTATTTGTTTTGAGTGGTTTTTTTTTCAAGCAATCTTGAATCCACATCTTAAACCTCATCAATTTTTTGCAGGTTTGAGTTGGCCCTTCACTTGAGATAAAAGCCGTATCGTTTTGGTATTAAAATTAGCATGTAGTCCTACAGCATGTATTTCTTGATTAATCTGAGTTATTACGACAGGTGCGGACGTTTCAGCTGTTTTTTCTTTAAGATGAATATCTAAAGTGGACGTGGTTAGGGTCGAGACAGTTTTATTGGCTGATCCTTGTTTTTGTTCAAGTTTGACATTATCCCAAAGCTGTAGAAGATCTTTATCCTCTTTCAGTTTGCCATAACGAGATGAAAGTTGCCATGATTCTTTTTTTTTCAAAAATAAAGTAAAAATAGGTGTGGTGAGAGCAATACTATCGTCTGAGGGATAATGGACGGACAAAGGAGTGTCTAATTGATCATAAAGCTTACCTGATTTATCAATGTGATAAATTATGACCTTAGTCGCGTAGGCGTCAGGTTGATTTCCTATAACAGTAGAGTTTTCAGACCTAGTCAGCTGTAACCATGTATACCACGTACCTAATAAAATAAGCGAAATAAGAATAAGATTAGTGAATAGTGTTTTAGAAAACATACTATTGAATATAGTTTAAACAAGCAGATCTAAGTAAATGTATAGTCACAGCATTAGGTTTTTGACAAGCGCTGTTCGAGCAACAATCTGGTATATACAGTAACCATGAGGGTTGCGATCCCCGCGATACACAGACAATGTCAAGTGCGAAGATTATATTAAGTGATTCTCTGGCTCAGGATATCATGAATATGCACTACTCCGAGAGGTTTTTTTTCTTTGTCCACGATAATTAAAGTAGTAATCTTGTTATCTTCCATTATTCGTAAAGCTTCAGCAGCCAGTATATCTTTATTAATTGTTTTACTATTAGACGTCATGACTTGATCGACCAAAGTGGTTTGAAGATTCAACCCCTGATCTATTGCTCGTCTGAGATCTCCATCAGTAAAAATACCGAGTAGATGTTGGTTATTGTCAGTAATTAAAGTCATTCCCAGTCTTTTTTGTGAAACTTCATATAGGGCTTGAACTAAAGCGGTCCCGGATTTTACGTTTGGAACCGCTGATCCAGTATGCATAATATCCGCTACTTTTAATAATAAACGTCGACCCAATTGCCCTTTTGGGTGAACCTTGGCAAAGTCATCACTGCTAAAGCCACGAATATTGAGCAGAGATATGGCGATAGCATCGCCCATGACTAATGATGCGGTACTACTACATGTTGGTGCTAAGCCCAACGGACAAGCTTCTTGCTCTATAGCTATAGGGATGGTGACGGTCGCTTGTTGCGCTAGGGTAGAGAGGGGGTTTCCAGTCATCAGTATAAAAGGGATATTCAGTAGTTTAAGTGTAGGAAGAATACTGATGAGCTCATCCGTTTCCCCAGAATGAGAAATGGCAAGAACCACATCT
Source organism: Rickettsiella endosymbiont of Aleochara curtula (assembly GCF_964030935.1). NCBI lineage: Bacteria > Pseudomonadati > Pseudomonadota > Gammaproteobacteria > Legionellales > Coxiellaceae > Rickettsiella > Rickettsiella endosymbiont of Aleochara curtula. Next base: position 1,049,328 of record NZ_OZ034990.1, on the reverse strand, counting down.
TTAGAGTTTATCATGCCTAGATCACCATGATTCGCTTCTGCGGCATGAATAAAAAAAGCGGGACTCCCTGTGCTGGCTAAAGTAGCAGCGATTTTATTCCCGATATGGCCTGATTTTCCAATTCCAATGACAACAATGTGACCTTGGCAATTTAAAAGTAATTCACATGCCCGTTCAAAACTGGAGTTAATTTGCTTTAATAAACTCAAAATGGCTATCCCTTCGGTCTCAATTACTTTTCGAGCGGATTCAGAAAATTTTTTAGTCTGCATAAATTTTAACCATAGGGAAAATTAGAATGAAATATTGTTTGATGACTTCAGTGTTTTTTAATTTGGATTTTCTAAGCTAAGCATGCCAGTATTGTTAGCATAGGCAAATAACTCTGCGTAACGACCCCAATCAATCACAGTGCGCAGAACGCGTTCAGCTTCTTTTTCGCTCAAATAATCCTCTAATTCATTTAAAAAACGTTCTCTAGTGGCCCTCTGACCGGTTGTACGTCTTTCTTCGAGAACCTGTCGTATATGCTTTGCTAAAGGTACATAACGTAATAAATGAGCAGCAAATATTTTTTTTCGTTCTAAAATATCAGCATTAGCAAATAATTTTCCAGCTTCAGTTAAAATTAATTCGCCATTGTTGACGTGAGCAAAACCGAGAATGTCCAATACTTCAGTTAATGGAAATAAATCATCGACATCTAAATGTAGTGATTCAGTAAGCTCAGGTAAACTCACATGACCTTGGTATTCAGATTGATCTAAAGTTTCAAGTAAACCTGTCAATTCGGAAATATCAGCATCCGGAAGGCGATAACCTATATCGGTGATGCGAGGAAGCTGTTCTTTAAGCAATAATTTCTTACGCTCATCCATTTGGCGAGTAATTAGGGAATATATTTGATCGACATAGTTTCGAAATTCAGGATTTTGCTCAGTTCGTGGATAAGGTAAATCAATGGTTAATTCTGCTCGGATAGTGCCCGGATCGCTATCAAATACAATGACACGGTTAGCGAGTAAAACAGCTTCTTCAATGTTGTGCGTTACAAATAAGATTCCGCGAGTCCCCGTTTGTTTAGCTTCCCATAAATCGAGCAGATCGCTCTTAAGATTATCAGCAGTCAGCACATCTAAGGCCGAAAAAGGTTCATCCATTAATAACACATCGGGATTAATAACCAATGCGCGTGCAAAACCTACTCGTTGACGCATACCACCGGATAATTCTTTTGGGTAAGCAGATTCGAATCCATCCAGGCCGATAATATCGATAGCTTTTAAAGATCGTGTTCTACGTTCATCTCGTGGAACACGTAATGCTTCTAGACCTAATTCAACATTTTCTAAGACGGTTAACCAAGGTAAGAGCGCAAAGTTTTGAAAAACCATTGCCATCCCTTGTACTGGTCCATTGACTACCTGGTCACGGTAAGTGACTGTGCCGCTGCTAGGATCAGAAAGACCGGAAATAATGCGTAATAACGTAGATTTCCCCGAACCGGACTTGCCTAATAGTGCAACAATCTCATCTTCATAAAGTTGAAAATTAACCCTATCAAGGACTAATAATTCTTGTTGTTCAGCTTTTTTAAACGATTTACTGATATCTTTTACAGTAAAAATGGATTTTTTATTCATGATATCCCCTCAGTCTAATCGGTAGCGTGATTGAGCTAAATTGTAAAGTGGTCGCCAAACTAAATGGTTCATAACTAATACAAATACACTCATCATGGCCATTCCAAGCGCCACGCGAGGAAAATCTCCGGCATCAGTCGATTTCGCAATATAAGCGCCCAGTCCAGTTGCAGTAAGTGTAGTAGAGCCCCAACTGATTACTTCCGTTAAGATAGTCATATTCCAACCACCACCAATTGCGGTAATTGTCCCTGTGATCCAATGAGGAAAAATTCCGGGTAAAACTAAACGACGCCACCATTGCCATCCTTTGACACCAAAGTTGCTGGTTGCTTCTTTAAGATCTTCTGGTAAGGCGGCAGTACCGGCGATTATATTAAATAAAATGTACCATTGCGTGCCTAATAATAATAATGGTGTAGACCATATCTCGATATTTAAGTGATATCTTAAAATTAAAATAACTGCTACCGGAAATAATACATTAGCGGGAAATGCTGCCAAAAATTGTGCGACGGGTTGTGCCCACTCTGCAATACGACGATTTAATCCTATAAAAACCCCGATGGGAATCCAGATAATACTAGCTATTAAAATAATGGTAATGATTCTTAATGCCGTTACACAACCTAAAAATAGTACGTGAATTAACTCATGTGAAGAAATATGCGTTAAAATAAAATGCAGTAATAGCCAAAGTGATGTAGCCACCATTAGTGTAATACAGCTATACCAAATAATTTCGATGGATTTATTAGAGTCAGATTTTTTGATTATAACTTTCTTGTTTATATTTTTAGTAAAAGAAATATTGACGATGGAATCGCCTAATTTACCAAGAAAACGACCTAAATATTTTAAAATATAGGTTTGTTGTAATAGTACGGTAACCCAGGAACGAGAAACATATTCTTGACTAACTTGCTCAAAGGTAAATTTTTTTGACCAATTTAATAAAGGTCGGAAAAGGAGTTGATCATAAAGCAAAATGACAATGAGCATAGTAAGAATAGTGTAAATCACGCCCGAAATGCTGGCCTGACTAATGGCAAGTCCTAGGTAAGAGCCGACACCAGGTAGTACTATCGTTTGATTATTGACAGAAATGCTTTCCGATGCAATTAAGAAAATCCAGCTGCCTGACATAGACATCATCATATTCCATAGTAGTCCAGGCATACTAAAAGGAACGTCAAGCCGCCAAAAACGTTGCCAGGCAGATAAGTGAAACATATCAGCAGCTTCTTTCAATTCAGTAGGTACCGAGCGTAGGCTTTGATAAAAACTGAGTGTGATATTCCATACTTGTGCAGTAAAAACTGCAAAAATTGCTGCTGCTTCAGGACCTAACCGACTTCCATGAAATAAAGCGATAAATCCTACGATGGTAATAGATAACAAACCAATCACAGGTACAGACTGCAAGATGTCAATGCAAGGGATGATGATACTCGCAGCACGTTTATTTTTTGCGGCTAAAGTTCCCACAGTAAAGGTGAATAACAGAGAAAACGCCATGGCCGTAAATAAACGTAATACGGTAAACAAAGCATATTTAGGTAACTGATGAGGATCTAAGGATAAAGCTAAGGTTTGTCCGACTTGATAGGGTGCAGTCATTTGTTTGCCTGCCCAAACAAAGGCTGCAAGCATACCGAGCACTATAATAAAGGCAACTAAATCCCAGCCATTCGGAAGGATTTTAAATGAATTCCTAAAAGAAAATCTATTGTAGAATGTTGACATGGACCTACCCCCATTTAGTTTTGGGGAGGTAGATATTTGCCCCCACTAGTCTTTATTCTTCATTCTTGAATTTTTTTCTGCGTTGCCGCTCAAAAATCCAAAAAATTTGAATAAGTTAAACTAGGGGAGGCATATATTTACCCCCTGAAATTCAGCGGGAGCCTAGTTCGTTTTTTTTATTTTGTCAATATGTAATTTAATAGATTTAATTTTTACAGACTGAACGATAGATCCACCCTAAAATACTCAATGTTGATAGCACTCCAAATAGGCTAGCTAGCAAGGTAAAATGTTTAGGCATAAGACGTAATACATCGGTAGATTCTGCTAAAGTAAAAGGAATCGCTAATACCACACCCATTAAACATGCCCCAGCTACCAAACCACAGGCTAAAGTGAGGCCGCGCTGCCTTGCGATATTGTCGGCTGATTTTTGTGTTTGCATGGGGTGTCGTTTAGTCAATGTTCTTTCTACGAAATAGGAAGCGAGACCACCCAAAATTAATCCAGATGAGGTATCTAAGGGAAGGTAAATACCGATACCGACTGCCAATACCGGCAAGCTCATACCGCGTTTTTGCAATATTCGGTCAATGACAATGCAAAAAATAGCAACAACAAAACCAATGCTAATTAAATTCCAGGGTAAGTTATGTTTAAACGCGCCAGCAACTAAGCTCGCCATAAGTGTAGCTTGAGGAGCTGATAACATTTGAGTGGGATCCATATGTCGTCCGGGAGGAGAAATGCCACCAATTCCATAAGCATTAAATAGTAATTCTAATGTGGGCGCTAAAATTAAAGCAGAGACAACGACACCTAAAATTAATATAACCTGTTGTTTCCAGGGAGTTGCGCCGACAATTTGTCCTGCTTTTAGGTCCTGAATAGTATCATTAGTAATGGAGCAGCTACTGCTGACCAGCGTTCCTATAATAATTGCTAAGCCTTCCCCTTCAAGTAAATGCTTCGTATCGTGAGTAAAGCCAGGGGCCCAACTAAAAATAGCAAGTAATGTAAGAGATGCGAACAACAGTACCGAAAGAGAGACACCTGAAATTGGACTTTGGCTACTTCCTATAAGTCCGGCGAAATAGCCACATAGCGAAGAAAAAAAGAACCCAGTGATTAAAATAAAAACAATCCCGATAATTAAAGTTACTATTTGGATAGTACTCGTTAATCCCAAGGCAGGATGATTTATAAAGCTGAATAAAATATACGCTAAAGGCAATATTAAAATACCTAATAAAGCTAAAGTATAATTAATGGGTATATCCCGTTCATGCTTAGGTAAGGATCTATAACCGCTTTCCTTAATGGTTCTTAACGAGATAAAAGATGAGTGTACGCCTTTAATAATAGGTTTGATGAGTAATATCATTGTCCATAAACCACCCACTAACATAGTTCCTACGCCAATTGGACGTATACTGGATTGCCAAATGCTATTGGCTAAGTTGCTAGCAGATTGAGTAGTCGCCATTGAGAGAGGATGTAAATAACTAAAAATGGGAATTCCAATTATCCATCCGATTGCCACGCCGAGTAATGTACTTAGCGCTACGCCAATACCGACTATGTATCCAGCTGCCAATAATGCAGGTTCAAAACCAAACGTAAACCCAAAAATAAATTTATTATCTGCTTTAAACCATAATGGAAAATTATCTGCGATAATTTGGAAGCCTGATTGAAAAAGTGCCACAAAAGCACCTAAAAGTCCGCCTTGGATTATCTCTTTAAGGTTTCCTTTTCCCTCTTCTTGACTGATTTTTAAAACTTGACCTATGGCGGTACCTTCAGGAAAGCGCAATGTAGGATCGGCTAATAAAACTCGTCGTAAAGGGATAGAAAACAAGATTCCTAAAATTCCACCGGTCAGGGAAATTATTACCGTTTGCCAATAATCAAAATGTTGCCAGTAGTGGAGAATAATTAAGGCGGGGAGAATAAATGCTGTACCTGCGACCAATGCTTCGCCTGCAGAGGCTCCTGTTTGAACAATATTACTCTCAAGTATGGAAGAGTTTTTAAAAAAACGTAGGATGCCCATAGAAAGAATAGCTGCTGGTATAGATGCGGAAATGGTTAAGCCGACCTTCAAGCCTAAATAGGCGTTTGCTGCAGCCAGAATGACCGCGAGTAGAATGGCCAATATAATGGCGCGAAAACTTATTTCAGAGGGTTGTGATGACATGAAATCCGAAGTTTTTTTTAGTAATCATTTTATTTATCACATTGTGTCGTATAGGTCAAAAAATTGATGTAAGAAAAAGAGAAGTTTCTGGGAGACCATTAGAAAAAAAATTCTGGTTTATTCTGAGTATAACCAATTTAAAATCCTACGTCGGGCGGTTTCAAGACCAATAGATTTAGTTGCTGAAAAGGTTTGTATTTCAAAAGGTTTATTAAGCATTGCCAATTGCTGGGTCGTCGATTTTAAAGCATTTATAGCTTGATTTCTTGTTAGTTTATCTGCTTTAGTTAGAAGGATATATACCGGTATTTGATAATGAGAAGCCCAAGTTAGCATGGCTTGATCTCGGTCCTTAAGTGGGTGGCGGATATCCATAGTGATAACCAGCCCTTTTAAAGATTTTCTAATTTTTAGATAAGTGGCAATTGTTTTCTCCCAATCCGCTTTTTTATCATTGGGGACGTTGGCAAAGCCATAACCGGGAAGATCGACTAAACGTAGGTGTTCATCGATCTGAAAAAAATTTAATAATTGAGTACGCCCTGGAGTTTTACTCGTTTTGGCTAAGCCCTTTTTTCCAGTAATTGAGTTAATTGCTGTAGATTTTCCAGAATTGGAACGCCCAATAAATGCAATTTCTGCGCCTTGATCTACGGGCAGTTGATCTAATTGAGCTACGCTTTTTAAAAAGACAGTAAGTGGAAAGACATGGGAACTCAAAGTTATCTTCCGCTTAAATTAAAAAAAGAAAAATTCCCTGGCCTTTATATTATTTTTATGGTTTATCAAAGCCTGGCAAAACTATAAACTAAATAATAGCACTTAGCAATATCAACTGTTTTCCCCAAAGTACCCAAAAAAGTTTTCATATGTTTGATTACAAAAATGCATTTTTCTTTATATTCTTTTTTTTACTGGTGGTTTCGCCGAGTGATGCCAAAATGGTAAAAAAAACATTCAATGATATCATCGCTGGATGTGAGCTTTGTCATGGTAAGCATGGAAATTCCACAGCCAATGAAAATTGGCCAAAATTAGCGGGTCAGAACGCTAACTATTTGATGAAGCAAATGCAGGATTTTCAACCAAATGTGAAGCATGGACGTGATAATCCAATAATGAATTCATTATTGGGCGCATTGTCGGAAAAGGAAAGAAGCAAAATTGTAGACTACTATGCAAGTTTATCAGGAACTATCGACACCGCGCGGGCTAATTTACTTCCTTTGGGGCAAAGAATTTATCGTGGAGGAGATTCGAATAAAAAAATCCCAGCTTGTTTAGCTTGTCATGGCCCTGCGGGTTTAGGAAATCCACCGGCCGGATTTCCTCGTTTAAGTGGACAACATGCTCGATATATTGCTACACAATTAAGAGCATTTCGTGACGGCAAGCGCAAGAATGATAAACATCAAATGATGCCAATAATTAGCAAAAAAATGAGTGATACAGAAATTATTGCGGTATCTAATTATATTTCAGGTTTATATTCTTAGGTTCTGCTCTAAAGTACCCTTGTAGCCATCTGCAGTTTTTGCCTTGCCGATGATTACAGTCATCACTTTAGAGATAGAACCTAACATTTATTTAGCAGTATTTTCATTTTCAGGATTAATCAACAGACACATTCCGTGCGATGGCATAATTTGATTTTTTTTAGGGAAAGTATTAGGAGATATAAAAATGGGTGTACTTGCTCTTAAGCCATCAGGAAAATCTAACTCAATGTACGTAGCTCTCCAACCTTGTTTAGGAGTTGTAATGTTTATTTTGGAAGCTTTCTGACTTGCCACTATGTCAATAGGCCGATAATGAACTGCGCAGGAATATCGAAAATCTCGTGTAAGTAAATTTTCTGCGGACCACAATATAATTTTTGAAGGTTTTTCTGAATAATGAATATTTAATTCATCTGCAGTTCTATTCCAGGTAATTACCGGCAAAGCTTGATGAGAAATAATTCTTTTATAAAAAGCAGCCAGTGTGGAAGCTAATTGTGAGATTGAAGGTGAATACCCTATATAATGTCCAGAATTTGGTAAATAAAATAACAATTTCTTTTCTGATAATGCAGCGTAGTAATATTGGGAGCTGTCTGGAGGAAAGAAATCATCTCCACTGGCATTAACAATATATTTGGACATTTCTGCTAGCTTTTTTTGATAAGGCGCGATACTAAAATAAGTAAATGGATCTTCTAATTGCAATAATTTTAAATAATTCGAATAAAAAATATTATTAGGATTCGCATATTCAGGGATATGTTGAACATTATAATCGTTTAATGCTATTGGCCAATGTTGTGCATAAACTTTATAAATATGTGGAATTTGTTTTTTTAGATTTAAGACATCAACCACAATTGGAATCATGGCAATGACTCTGTGATCAAGTAATGCAGTTAACCATGTGGCCCAGCCTCGTTTTGAAGCGCCTATAACCACAAAATGATTTATGCGTATATGCTGCTGTTGTAATATATTTTGTGCTAAGGTCATGGCTTGCTGTGCAGCAATTGCCATAGGAATATGTAAAGGAAAATAAGATAATTTGGGATTGTGAATGAAACGATTCCATGTAAAGGCAATAATCTCATCTTCTTTTAATTGTTTGCCATTGATAGTTAAGTATTGATTTGGATTATCTTTAAGTACAATGACGATATTATGCTGAATTAATTGGCTGATAATTTTATCAGGAGAATTGTTGCTTATTATTTTAGGATTGTTATATCCACCCGTAATATAAAGAGCAGCCGTATTGACATTAGGATTTTCTTTGGGAACAAAAATATCTATTTCATGTTTCCAAATATTGGGTTTAACAACATCCAAAACACTGTGCTGAAAAATTTTAGGCCAAGTGATGGATGTAAAATTATATTTATATTGGGTATATTGAGTTGTTTTTTCTTCGCCTAGGTAATTTAACTGCGCAGAGAGTGTGGGTAATACCCTTGCAGCACAAAGTAGTACTTGATGGGGGTGTAGTAATAGGTAATTAGAATTTTCACATTTTTTTAAATCTAAAGGAAAGGAGTAAGTTTTTATTGCGGGATAAATGAATAAAAAAGAACAAATTAGCCAAGTTAATTTTTTTGCGTAGATATTCATAATTTTTAAGGTTGCAGATTTACTAAATTTACAGCAATTATATTTTGACAAGAGCCTATGAAGGACTGCGAGTTTAACGGACATTTATTCAAGTGTGAAGAATATATTATATTTTTTGGAAAATAAATAAGCCTGTTTGAATTGCTTGGCTGTCTTGTTGACGCCCTACCACATTTGCATAGTTTAAAAGTTTTAATTGATTTTTTTCGGCTAATTCGCGTACATAAATTTCAGTATGTTGGTAACGCCCATTAGTTTGCAAAATATAAGAAGAGATAGGTTCACCGGCTAGTTCAACGGAGAAAGCTAATAAGCCATTTGCATGTAAGCAAAGTATTATTTTTTCAAAAAACTCACTAAGATTACCAAAATATACTAATGCATCGATACACAAAATGAGGTCAAAATCCTCTGCTAATTCAGTAATGCCATTCAAAATATCTTTTTCTATTAAAATATCATAACAGGCTTTTTCTTTTGCTTTATTAAGCATATTATTTGAAATATCCATACCAGTGATTTTTTTTGTAATATCACTAAAACATTGACCGCTAAGACCAGTGCCACAGCCCAGATCAAGCAGATTATAGTTTTTATCCTTTATAAAGGGATTTAACAATTTGCGAAGTAATTCAGGTGTTTTATAGAGTAAAATATTCTGCAGATGTGTATCAAATTGAAAAGCATAGTTGTCAAATAAATTTTTAACATATTCTAGAGGTGCACTGTCAGGTATCGATTGTTGACTGAGCGCACTGACCATATAATTGGCAATAGCATGTTTATCGTTTAGATTTAAAATGATTTGATAATGAGTTAAAGCCGTAAGACGGTCTTTTAGTTTTAGATGAATGGCAGCAAGATTACAATGCGCATCTATATGCTTGTCATCAATAGTCAAAATTCTTTTTAGATCCTGTACGGCGTCATTTAATTGACCGGTCAACATTAAGCTGTGGGCACGGTTAAAAAGAGCTTCGGTGTCCAAAGGCTCTAAATTTAGATATAAAGAATAATGCCATATGGCTTCTTTCAATTGATTATTCTGTAGTAGAACGGCCGCAAGATTATTTCTTGCAGTTTTGTGCTTAGGATCGATAACGAGTGCACGTTTAAAATAATCTATGGCCAAGTTTATCTGTTCTTTTTTTAACATTAAGACAGCGAAATTATTTAATAGTTCTACTGAATTAGGATCGAGATCTAAAATTTTTTGATAATGATAGTGAACTTTTTCTAGATTCCGAACGTGCCAATAAATATTGGCGAGCTGCCAGTGCCCTTGAATAGAATTTGGATGTAAGCTTAATACATTTTTAAATTGCTTTACCGCAGCATTTTTTTCTTGTTGAGCTAAAAATACTAAACCTAAATTAAAATGTGCATCCAGATAGTCTGGTTTTAGGTCGATGGCTTGCACATAATGTTGACGAGCTAGATTTAATTGATTTTGTTTATAAAATAAACCCGCTAAATTATTATGAGCTTCAGCATAGTGTGGATTCAAGCGCAAAGCAGCTTGATAATGAGTGAGTGCAAATTCGAGTTGGTTAATATTTTTAAAGATGTTTGCTAAATGAAGATGAAAACGCGCTGATTTGGGTTGGATAGATAAAGCTTTTTGTGTCCAAGCAATCGCAGTGTCCCATTGTTGCAGTTCTGCAGCAAGCAGGCCTAAGGCATGGATAGCTTCTACATGCTCAGGTTGTAAGCTCAATATATATTCATATACATCTTTAGCATATTTTATATCGCCCGCATCGTGGGCATTTAATGCTTGCTGAAAAAAAATTTCAATAGGCGGATTTTCAATTTGAGGCTGGGGTCCAGTTTCATGGGTGCTTACCGCGAGATTGATCGGGTTTAATAGGCTTAATTCAGTGCCCAGTTCGCAAGATTTGTTGTTTTCATTCATACTTTGGCTCAATAAAAAAGAGCAGCTTTCCTTGCTTATTGGGTAAATCATCCCACGTTTTGATATCAAAACCTAGCGAAATTACGCCTGCGGTAGGCAAAATAACAGATTTTGTTGTTGGGCATAGCCTATGGGCTAAACTACTTAATGTGGGGTTGTGGCCAATTATGAAGACGTGGGGGCGGGGGCTTAGCAAAGAAATTGATTTTAAAATTGCTTCGGTATCGCCTGAGTAAAGTATTGGACTAAGGTTAATGAGTTTAGGGTTTATTTCCAGCTTTTCGCAAAGAAATTGGGCTGTTTGTAGGGTTCTTTTTGCTGGGCTGCAAATTAAATAGTCTGGTAAACAATTTTTTTCTTTTAATTGCTTTGAGATATTCTCGATTTGATGAAGACCTCTTTGAGTAAGAATACGATCTTTATCCCTTTCAAAAGCTTGTGGTGGATGCGTTTCGGCATGTCGAATGAGCGTCAAATTTTCCATATATGCAAGAGCTCTAGTTTTTATTAGCTAGCGATAGCATTCTTCAATCAATTATTATATCGACGACGGTGATAGATACCATTTTTAAAATTATCAAAAAAGTAATCTAATTCAGGGTGTTCAACCGGATCCAGTGTATCATCCTTAGTTAGATTCATTTCGGCTGCATAAGCATGATGGACGGAACCATGCACTAAAATATGATACCAAGGTTGATTTTTAGGAGGATTTCCTGGTGCGTTTTTGCTATACCAAGCATCATCTCCTTGAAAACCTGCATCTGCGTCAACAATGACGCCGCGATAACCAAACAAACTATGCTGTACAATTTCTCCGATTCCAAAACGTGCTTTTATAGGCTCCATCATAAATAAATCCTAGCTGATATTTTGATAAGTTGCTATGATGGGAACGTGATCCGATGGTTTATCCCACAGTCGTATTTCTTTATCCATTTCACAAGCAATACATTGGGGAACTAAGGCATCGCTAGTTAATATATGATCAATGCGTAAACCATGATTCCGCCGAAAAGCTCCGGCTCGATAATCCCACCATGTGTAATGACCAGATTCATTATTAAATAATCGAAAACTATCTTTTAAGCCTAAGGCCAATATATCTTTTAAAGCTTTGCGTTCCTCGGGGCTAACCAATACTTTACCCTGCCACATTTGTGGATCATGGACATCTTTATCTTCTGGGGCGATATTAAAATCCCCTAATACGATTAAATGTGGATGGTGGCTTAATTCTTGTTGTAAATAGATTTTTAGTTGCTTTAGCCATCGTAATTTATAAATAAATTTTTCAGAATCTAGATTTGAACCATTAGGCACATAAATATTCACAATACGCAAGGATCCTATATTGACAACCAATATACGTCGTTGAGTGTCATCAAAATCGGGCAAGAAAGTCACTTCATTTTGCATGGGAATGCGACTAATGAAAGCAACGCCATTATAGGTCTTTTGGCCATTATATAAGACATGGTAACCGGCTTTTTTGAATGGCTCTTCAGGAAAATGTTGATTTTCAACTTTTGTTTCTTGCACGGCAAGTAGATGCGGCTGATATGAGCTTAGCCAAGCTAAAACATGTTCTAAACGGACGCGTAGTGAATTAACATTCCAAGTCGCAATTTTAAGTAGTTTACTCATTTATAATAAAAAATTTTTATATCGGCGATAAAGTTTTCTGTGGCTATAATTTTTTTTAACTTAGTTTCTAAATCACCTTGGTCGCTAAATATAATAGGTAATTTCAAGTCAATGGTGATTTTACCATCCAAATAATGAAATGCAGCAGTTTTAATAGCCATTTCAGGGAGTAAACCATGCCAGTGCTTTTCAAGAATCTTTTGTAAGGTAGCTCGATCAGGTAAATTATAAGAGGGGTTAATTAATTCATCATCTTCGGTATCAATATGAACGGTAACATCGGTAATATCTGGAAATGATGCAATTAAGCGCTTATCGACTTCTTGGCCGATATAATGCCCTTCTGACACACTAATGGATGGATCAACTAAAACGTGAACATCGCAAAAGATGGATCCGGCAATTGAGCGCGTGCGCAATTGATGAATAGCCTTTACACCCGGGATTTCTTTTATAAATAATTTTATTTTTTCAGTTTCTTCTATGCTGAGAGCGGTATCAACTAACTCGCGAATACTATGCCAACCAAAATCACAAGCTATTTTTAGAATCATTAAGCCTACAATAATAGCTGCAACGGCATCCAATTTAGGGAAACCTAGCCAAGCTCCAATTACACCTAAAGCAACAGCTATAGAAGAAAACGAGTCACTACGATGATGCCAGGCATTGGTCATTAAGAGCCTAGATTTAATGTGGTTTGCAACGCGCTTGGTCCAAAAGTAAAGTAGCTCATTGAGTAGAACTGAACTGAGAGCAATCCATAAAACAATTTGAGAAGGCGGAATAATGACGTGGGCGGCAGCGATAGTAATAAAAGCATTAATAATAATAACAAATGCTGCAATAGCTAAAATTAATGCTAATAAAACCGTAGCAGCAGTTTCGATACGGCCATGCCCGTAAGGGTGATCTTCATCAGCTGCTTTATTGCCAAATTTTGCGGCAACAATAACAACACTATCAACAATTAAGTCCGATAAAGAATGAATTCCATCCGCTAGTAACCCATGAGAATGGCCAAGAATACCAAAGACTATTTTTAGTACGGCTAATAGAATGTTTTTTAATCCACCCCATAATGCGATAAAGCGTGTTTGTTGATAGCGAGAAGTATTCATTTAGCAGCTACCTATTTGTATCGCCATGAAAATTTCTCGACATTGAGTGTTACTTGATAATAAATAATGACCATGGATGCGACACCAAGCTGAAATATCAGAAAGGCTACCTTTATCAGTGCATACAATCTCTAAAATGTCACCTGATTTTAATGTTTTTACGCACTCTTGTACCTTAATCACAGGTAAAGGACAGAGTAGACGTCGAGCATCTAATTGATGAGTCATAATGTTCGCTTTCTGTAGATAGTCTAAAGTTATAAAAATTAGCCAGAAATATACCATTCTTTAGGGATTTGATCTGCAGTAAAAGGGTTAACCTGTACTGTCTGAATGGAACCACTTAATGAGTTAATTTCCAAAATCACCTTATCATTGGATTTAGCATCGGTAAAGCGTGCAGCGATTTGTGCGGCAAAATAGATGAATTCAGCATCAATTTTACCATCAATTAAGCTTAAAGGGCCTAAATGGCTAATGGGCTTTATCGAAGTATATTGATGCTGAAAGGTTTCCAGAAAATGATTTTCACCTTCATCCCGGCCAATAATGAGTTTAAAATCGGAATTAGGCCGAATATGTCGACCTACTTTGAGCAAGATGATATCGTCGAATTCGTAGTCTTTCTTCCCACGGTGTTTCCAAAGATCTCTAAGTTTTTGTGTGTAGTGACCATTAGTTAAAAAACAACAGCCTCCAGCCGGCTGTGCATATTCTTGAAAATCAAACTTCTTGGCTAAATCAAATTGTGGACCACGAGTACGACCCGAAAACCCATGAAGTTTTTCACGATCTACCCATCCTTCACGTTCTACCAAAGTCGGCGCCAATAATTTGGCACACAATGGCCGTAATAAGATATCGTCAGCTTTAGATTCATGTGCCACTATGGGCATATTTTTTTTAAGTTGGGATTTTGGCCGTTGGCCAATGACTTCGCCGGTAATAATAAAATCAAATTGATGTTGCTCTATCCATTGTTTGGCTTTGCTAACCATGAAAATTTTACAGTCGAGACAAGGATTGAGATGGGCACCGTAACCGTGTTTAGGGTTCAAGACTATTTGTTTATATTCTTGAATAATATCAATAATATGTAATTTAATTCCTAATTGTTCTGCAGCCCACAAAGCATTGTTACGTTTGGGTTTTGCGTGCTCAGAATTACGTATGGCATGTGTATGGCCTTCAATACAGAATCCAGTATAAAAATTAATGCCTTCAACATAAATTCCTTGTTCTTGGATTACACGCACGGCAAGCATAGAATCTAAGCCGCCAGAAATTAGAGCAACTGCTTTTTTCATAATTGGAACCATTCAAAAATTAAATTCAAAATGTATTTGTTGATTCAGCAAATTATTTCGACATTTGCTTAGATCTTTGCTAAAAGAATTTTCTGTATCGGATGGTATGGAAGGCCCTCTGATGGGACCAAATCCTGTTGGCATTATACTTGCAGGAGTTTTAGCTTTACCTGGCGTAACTTTAAAAGTAAATGGCCAATTATCTGAGGAGATTAAACTATCCTGATCTAAGCTTGAATGACAAGCCGAAAAAAATAATGAAAAAAAAAGTAATAAAAATTTACTTTTATTCATTAAAGTTTTTCTGTGAAATAGGTGAATTAAAAGATGAATAGGGCTGTCTATTATAATAATTCGCAGGGTATTGGCCGTTTCGCGGTTTTATTGAAGGCCCCTGCCTAGGGCCAAAACCAGGAGGAAGTACTGGTAGGTGTGTATTCGGATTTATTTTAAAAGGGTTGCTTTGCGGGTTATTCGAGCTATCTAATGTATTTGGAGGTAGGTAACAAGCGGATATAAATAATGCAAAGAAAAGGATTAGAAATGTATTTTTTTTCATTATATTTATAAATGTTTTTAGAATGTTAATGCGTGATCAAGATCATCAATAAGATCTTGCGCGTCTTCTATTCCTACTGATAAGCGCAGCAAACTATCAGTAATTCCAAGGCGCTCACGAGTCTCTATTGGCAAAGCTGCATGTGTCATAATCGCAGGGTGATCAACCAGACTTTCTACGCAGCCTAAGCTTTCTGCCAGTGTGAACAAATGACAAAGCTCAAGAAAGCGACGTGTTTCTTCTAAGCCACCTTTTAATACAAAACTCACAATACCTCCGAAGCTGCGTCGCATTTGTTTTTTAGCTAATTCATATTGAGGATGACTGACTAAGCCAGGATAAAAAACTTTTTCAACCTTATTATGTTGTTCTAAAAACTGAGCAATTTTTAATGCGTTTTCACAATGTCTTTGCATACGTAAAGCTAAAGTATGTAAACCTCGCAAGGCAAGAAAGCTATCAAAAGGACCTTGTATGGCTCCCATAGCATTTTGTAAATAGGTTATTTTCTCGATTAATTCAGCATTCTCACCTACAACTACAATGCCTCCGACCATATCGGAATGTCCATTTAAATATTTAGTGGCAGAATGAACAACGAGATCACAGCCTAGTGTTAAGGGTTGTTGAATCCAAGGAGTAGCAAAGGTATTGTCAAGTACAGTGATCAATTTATGTTGACGAGCAATTTTGACTGCTTGTTCTATATCAACTAATTTTAATAAGGGATTAGTTGGGGATTCCATCCATAATAATTTAGTCTCGGGTTTGATGTGTTTGCTTAAATTATTTAAATCAGTCATATCGACATATGAAAAACTTAAATCCGAGGATCGTTGCTTAATCTGATTAAATAAGCGTACGGTGCCGCCATACAAATCGTCCATGCCTATGACATGATCGCCAGGGTTTAAGAGTTCAAGTAGTGTATTAATGGCGGCCATTCCAGAGGCAAAAGCAAACCCAGCACGACCATTCTCTAAATCGGCAATACAACGTTCGTAAGCAAATCGCGTAGGATTTTGGGTTCTGGAATATTCAAAGCCTTGATGTATGCCTGGGCTTTTTTGAGCGTAAGTAGAAGTTGCGTATATAGGTGTGATTAAAGCACCCGTACTCGGATCAGGTATATGTCCTGCATGGATGCAGCGCGTAGCAAAATCCAATTTTTTCATACTATTTTTCATAAGGATGACGATGAATTATAAAATTCATCTACAGTTTTAACTAAGCGTTGACAAATTTCATCCGCTTCAGCTTCTTGTAAAATTAAAGCAGGTAGTAGGCGTATGGTGTTATTAGAAACAACATTAAAAAGTAAACGATGTTTTAATCCAATTTTTGGGATATTACGACATTCTGCATCGAGTTCAACACCGATCATAAGCCCTTGCCCTTTTATAGCGAGTACATGTGGATGTTTAGCAAAAATACTTTCTAGCTTAGCGCTTAAATAAGCCCCAATTTTTTTTACATGCGCAGACAAATTTTCTTTTTCTAAAGTATTAATAACTGTGATTGCGACAGCACAAGCTAATGTGCTACCTGCAAAAGTAGAACCATGTTTTCCAATTGGAAAAATATTATTTGCTTTGCCGCGAGAACAATAAGCTCCAATAGGAAAGCCATTGCCTAAGGTTTTAGCAATGGTCATTACATCAGGAAAAATATTATAGGATTGATAGGCGAACCAAGGTCCAGTACGACAAAGACCGGTTTGTATTTCGTCGAGTATCATAAGCCAGTCATATTGATCACAATAATTTCGAATAGCTTGTAAAAAATTAGGCGTGGCTACTTTAATCCCACCATCTCCTTGAATAGGCTCTAACATAATGGCAACTATATTTTTTTTGTGTTCTTTTATAGCATTTTCTAATGCAGCAACATCATTAAACGGAATATGAATAAAACGTTCTAGTAAAGGTTCAAAGCCAATTTGTAAACGCTCACTACCTGATAAGCTGAGAGTTGCCATGGTTCTACCATGAAAGGCATTTTTCATGGCGATAATGATGGGCTGCTCGATTCCTTTTTTACGCGCATAAAGCCGCGTAATTTTGATAGCTGCTTCGTTAGATTCCGCACCCGAATTAGAAAAAAAAACTTGATCCATGCCGGATATACGTGCTAACTCAGAAGCTAATATTTCTTGTTCAGGAATATGATAAGTATTAGAGGTGTGAATTAATTTTGCAGCTTGCTTGCAAATCGTTTCAGTAATTGCTGGATGAGCATGGCCTAAACCACATACTGCAATACCCGCTAAAGCATCTAAATATTTTTCTCCTTGGGTGTCGATAAGCCAAATCCCAGAACCTTTTTCAAAGGCAATAGGTAATCGATTTGGGTAAATAGGCATCAAAGCCGATGTTTTATTCATTTTTCTACTTTCTTGTTATTTTTCAAAATTTTCGGCAATAAAACCCCAATTCACTATTTCCCAAAATTTTTCTAAATATTTTGGGCGAGCATTGCGGTAGTCAATATAGTAAGCATGCTCCCATACATCACATGTGAATAAGCAGGATTTTCCATCACGTATCGGGGTTTCTGCATTGCCGGTAGTTACTATCTTCAATCCTTGCTCATCATCTTTTATTAACCAAGCCCATCCTGAACCAAATTGAGCGATAGCAGCTTTAACAAAAGCTTCCTTAAATTTGTCGACAGATTCAAAGTATTGCTTGATAGCCTCCTCTAAAGGTCCTTTTAATTTATTTTTTGATGCTGCTGGTGTCATACAATGCCAATAAAAGGTATGATTCCAGACTTGAGCAGCATTATTAAAAATGGGGCCTTTAGGGGCTTTTTTAATAATATTTTCCAGGGGTAAAGATTCAAACTCCGTGCCAGGGATTAATTCATTAAGTTTATCGACGTAAGCTTTATGATGCTTTCCATAATGGTATTCTAGGGTTTCCTTTGAAATAACTGGATCCAGGGCATCCAAGGCGTAAGGTAATGGGGGTAACTCATGTTTCATGGGAGTATCCTATTTTTATCGATTTGCTAAAATTGCTTGCTACAGTTTAAAATCCAGCTAATGATAAGGCAAGCATTTAAGTGCGAAGAGTATATAAAGAGGAAAATAAATGTCTATTACTGAAATGAGTGCGCTAGAAACAATCGAGCAACAAATTGCGAAATACCCGTTGATTCTCTACATGAAAGGAACTCCCGAAAAGCCCTGTTGCGGGTTTTCCGCGCGAGTAGTGCAGATACTAAAAGCATGCCGTTTAAAATTTGCACATGTCAACGTGCTTGAAGAGAGTGATATACGTCGCGATCTACCACAATATTCGAATTGGCCAACTTTTCCACAACTTTATTATAAAGGTGAATTAATGGGCGGATGCGATATAGTCGAACAGCTTTACAAAACTGGCGAGCTACAAAAAAAATTATCAGAAACTTGATTTAAATTGATTTAGCATCTATTTTCCTTTAATTGGTACGTTTTCTTTATAGGTTAAGGTAGTAAGGCGTATTTTATAATGAAACCATTGACATCAGTCATGGGGTTAGGTATAAAATGCAATAGCTATCGAATCTTTCAAAAGAAGCTATTTTCAGCACTAATAACAAAGTCTTGTACCTTCCAAATCGCTGAAATTTAAAAAAACAAATATAATGTCTGTAAAAACGGTTCTGGTAAACCGCTAAGCAAGTCTCCGTTTAGAGTTTGCGAAACTGTAAATTGTTAATTTACAGCGGTGCCAAGACCAGGGTTGTTTAATTTTCGCCGATATCGCTTGTATAAAGCAGGAATGGAAATTAAACAGCCTTGGTAGGAAATAACAAGGGATAAATATAAATAAATTGTTTTTTGAATTTTTTTTATGAACGTAGCATATTCCAACTTTTATCGGTGTGTTGCGGGCATGAAATTAAAGAAGTACTAGATTTTTGTAAAACTAATTTTTTGTTTGAGACGACAAACTAGTTTGTCGGTGAGAGAGCAAAAAATTTAGTTTTCAAACAATCTAATGTTGAGTTAACAACCTATTAAGGAGATGGATGAGTATGAAACTCAAAGCGATTGTTGCTTCACTCGTAACATTGGGGCTTAGCGGGCCTGTATTGGCGATGCAGCCTTATATGATGGATACATCCTATCAAATGGATGTAATGCGTTATCAAGTCAATAAACTTGATTCGATCCTTGACCGAAATCAGCCCGGTGGATTTGATCAACCTTGTGGTTGGACTTGTCGCATCAATATCAGCGGTTGGATAAACACAGACGCTTATTTAGCTAATAAGCCGCCGGTTTTCTGGGAGTTTAATCCAGCATTTAATCCAACCATTGCGGTGGATCCCACTTCGGTACCTCCAAACGTTTTAACAATTCCAACATCCGGTCGCGCCAGTGATTTATTGCTGAATAATGCAAATTTATTTGTAGATGCGCGGGTTAATAATTGGGTGACGGCGAATATGTCTGTCGTGTATAGCTCTTTGTCAGGCGTTCCTGGCTCGACAGGTCCGTATAACATCGCTAATTCATTCTTTGTGTATCATCCATTGAATCGAACCGCAATCGATACGGCTTATGCGACTATCGGTAATTTCCAAGCTTCACCTATCTATTTCAGGGTGGGTAAAGAATACATCCCATTTGGTGCCTATGATCCGTATGGATTTGTAACTCAAGAGAATCCAACACAATTATTCACTGAGATTACGTCAACTGCTGCACAATTAGGATTTATTATCCCTAGCGGTTTTTATGGTTCCTTATATACCTTTGCAGGTAATCCTAAAATCTCAGATGGTGGTTCTACGCGCCGTATCCAAAACGGTGGTGCAGATTTAGGCTGGGGTTGGAGAATGTTTAATAGTAAGTGGAATTTAAACGCAGGTTATATTGCGAATATAGCAGACTCAAACTTTTTATCTTCTTATTATCTTAATGGGCTGGTTGAAGGTACAACTGTTCCGGGTTTACCGAATGAAAAGGTACCGGCTTGGAATGTGAACGCAGATGTGACCTTCGGACCCTTTGATGCAAATGGTCACTACATTTCAACTACACGTAGTTTAGCCAATCCTTTCTTTTTAAGTGGTAATTCTGCGCCAGGCCTTAATGTTTTATCTAATCCACCGGCTCAATTAGGTAAGCCTAACGTTTGGGGCTTAGAAGCTGGATTGACGTTTCCAGTGATGGCACATCAATCACGTGTGGCGATTGGTTATCAAAAAACCACACATTTAGCGACTTTCTTGCCACAACGCCGCATCTATGCAGACTATATGGTTAATTTAGCCAAATGGTTTGATGTAGGCATAGCAATATTCCAAGACAGAGACTACAACATTGGTGAAGGTGCTATCGTTGATACTACTACAGGAGGAACTTTACCCAATCCTGGTACTATCGTACATCCAGGCGCAACCGGAAATAAATCAACAACCGGACAATTACGTGCCAGCATTAAATTTGCATAAATTATTGTTACCTCATAATTTTAGTTAAAGCATTAAGCCCGCGTTAGCGGGCTTTTTTTATGAAACTAATAAAAATAAATTTATCTTATTGAGATAGTTATAAAGTACTGCTAAGATGAACTCGATTGATCTTATTTTATTTATAATGATCGAAAACAAATCTAGTAATCTTTTTAATGTGTTTAAATGGTTGTTTTACTTAGATTTGGCAAGAGCGATAGATGGAGTTATTTAATTCTACAAGGAGATGGTTTAGGATGAAACTCAAAACGATTGTTGCTTCACTCGTAACACTGGGGTTAAGTGGGCCCGTACTGGCGATGCAGCCGTACATGATAGATCCATCCTTTCAAAGGGATGTGATGCGCTATCAAGTCAATAAACTCGATATGATCCTTGACCGAAATCAGCCCGGTGGATTTGATCAACCTTGTGGTTGGACTTGTCGCATCAATATCAGCGGTTGGATAAACACAGACGCTTATTTAGCTAATAAGCCGCCGGTTTTCTGGGAGTTTAATCCAGCATTTAATCCAACCATTGCGGTGGATCCCACTTCGGTACCTCCAAACGTTTTAACAATTCCAACATCCGGTCGCGCCAGTGATTTATTGCTGAATAATGCAAATTTATTTGTAGATGCGCGGGTTAATAATTGGGTGACGGCGAATATGTCTGTCGTGTATAGCTCTTTGTCAGGCGTTCCTGGCTCGACAGGTCCGTATAACATCGCTAATTCATTCTTTGTGTATCATCCATTGAATCGAACCGCAATCGATACGGCTTATGCGACTATCGGTAATTTCCAAGCTTCACCTATCTATTTCAGGGTGGGTAAAGAATACATCCCATTTGGTGCCTATGATCCGTATGGATTTGTAACTCAAGAGAATCCAACACAATTATTCACTGAGATTACGTCAACTGCTGCACAATTAGGATTTATTATCCCTAGCGGTTTTTATGGTTCCTTATATACCTTTGCAGGTAATCCTAAAATCTCAGATGGTGGTTCTACGCGCCGTATCCAAAACGGTGGTGCAGATTTAGGGTATGGATTTAAGATGTTTAACAGCAAGTTAAACGTTAACGCAGGTTATATTGCAAACATAGCGGATTCCAATTTCTTGTCTTCCTATTACCTTAATCAACTGGTTGAAGGCACAACCGTTCCGGGTTTGCCGAATACCAAAGTCCCGGCTTGGAACGTGAATGCGGATATTGCCTTTGGACCCTTTGATGCAAATGGGCACTACATTTCAACAACCCGCAGTTTAGCGAATCCATTCTTTTTAAGTGGCAGTACTTCACCGGGTTTTCCAGTAACTATTCCGACTGCTCAATCTCAATTGGGTAAACCCGTGGTATGGGGCTTAGAAGCTGGATTGACGTTCCCAGTGGCGGCGCATCAATCACGTGTGGCGATTGGTTATCAAAAAACTACGCACTTAGCTACCTTTTTACCGCAGCGTCGTATCTATGCAGACTATATGGTTAATTTAGCCAAATGGTTTGATGTAGGCATAGCAATATTCCAAGACAGAGATTACAACATTGGTGAAGGGGCTATTGTTACTCCTCCTTCTCCTCCTAACATCACGCCACCCGTACCAGCTAGAACAATACATTTTGGTGCAACCGGCAATAAATCAACAGTGGGTCAATTACGTGCCAGCATTAAGTTTGCTTAAATTTACTATTACGAAATGAATTTAAATAAAGCATTGAGCCCGCGCAAGCGGGCTTTTTTGTTTAGAGAAAATATTTTAATTATCTAGTAGTTTATCCGGAGGCACGAAAAACTGCTAATATTTAAAATATTTATGTATAGATTGCCCTAGTAAGCTTAAATATCAGCAGGGTTGTTTCGTAATTTTATTTTCTTCAAAAAAATTATAAATTTATAAAAGGTCAGGGTTTACTATGTTTGAATTATTTTTTTCACCGGAAGCTTGGATTAGTTTGCTTACCTTAACGGCATTAGAGATTATTCTAGGAATAGATAACCTGGTTTTTATTTCTATCGTGACCAATAGACTTGCTAAGGCTCAACAACGCTCAGCCCGTCAATTTGGCTTATTACTCGCCTGTCTAACGCGTTTACTTTTGCTGGCAACGCTTGCTTGGATGACTAAGTTTACACAACCCCTTTTTAATTTGGTGGGCCATGTATTTTCTGGTAGGGATTTGGTCTTAATCCTAGGAGGGTTATTTTTACTTGCAAAAGGTACGAGCGAACTTCATTTTAATGTAACTATTGAGAAAGAAAATAAAAGTAATTTACACCGATATTCACGATTTTCGATGGTTATCATTCAGATTATGTTTTTAGATATTATTTTTTCATTGGATAGCGTGATCACTGCAGTAGGAATGGCTCAGGAATTTATAATTATGGCCTTAGCTATTATCATCGCGATTGCATTAATGATATGGGCTAGTGGACCCTTGAGTCATTTTATTAATATTTATCCCAACTTAAAGATCCTCGGTTTAAGTTTTTTATTATTAATCGGCTTAGTATTGGTAGCTGATGGCTTTGGATTGCATATACCTAGAGCTTATCTATATTTTGCTATCGCTTTCTCGGTATTTGTTGAATGGTTAAATATTTTGGCCAGGCGCTGGCGACAGAAGAAAAATCTGAATTAGCGGCTAAATCTTGGGGGGAAACCTACTGATTTTTAAATAAAAGTGATGACTTAAATAAACACTAAAGAAAAATATGCTTGCATTCATCAGTTTTTTTTGATAAATAGGGGTGCTATCACTTATTTCAATAATAAGGTGCTCCTCATGCTAAGTAATAAATATAAATTAACGGCGCTCATGACTATTGTGTGCTGGTTGGGTTTACAGGGGAATCTGGCTTTTGCTGATGAGACAAATGATAAAGAAATTAGAAGACTAGCACAAAGGACTCAAGTATTGGAGTCCGAATTGCAACGTGTGCAAAATCAGGTAGCTACTTTACGTAAACAATCAAATTCACCTAATATTTCTTCTAATGAGATTACTGCTCATCAAAGTTTAGTTACCTCTTTACATCCTTTTTTTATCATAGGGACACCCGTTATTAGCTCGCCTTTTATCGGTATCAACTCGGAATATAATGCTTCTGATTTAGTGGTTAATCAGCCTTATGTGAATGAAGACCTTTACTTATTACAACAAAGAAAACAAATTTTTAACTATTTGCAAGAAAATGGCCATCAACTTTCAGATACACCTGTTATTAATTTAAGTGGAAAAATAGAATCTCAAATTTTTCATACCAGTCATTTTGGCAATTTCCAAAATAACTCTGCTACCGATATTGATTTGACGGGTATTGAATTAGATACTGAAATTTTAGTCAATCAGTGGGTCACAGGACTCATCGCGTTTGTTTATGACAATACACCCCCGACGGATATGTCGCCTAGACGAATTGACAATTCTCGTGTTCTTTTAGAGCGAGGGTTCTTAACTATTGGAAATTTAGCAAAGTTTCCTTTGTATATGACTATGGGTCAATTTTATGTGCCCTTTGGTCAATATTCATCTTCAATGATCAGCGATCCATTCACTAAAACCTTAGGCAGAACCAAAGCTAGGGCCTTGGAGTTAGGTTATTCAAAACAATTTAATAATGAAAATGATTTAAATTTATCAGCTTTTGTTTTTAGAGGACCAAGCCGAACTAGCATAGATAATAATGGTCTGCGGAATTATGGTGCTAATGCTGAGTATATTTTTACTAAGCCAAAATGGAATATTGATGTAGCAGGAAGTTATATTCGCAGCATAGCAGATTCGCTAGGCCTGCAACATAATGGTAATAATGGGCCTAATAATTTCGAAGGTTTTGCGACTAACAATAACACTGAAGTTCTTAATCCTGTGCCTGGCTTAGATGCACGCGGAACTTTGAGTATTGAAGCTTTTAGTATTACCGGTGAATATGTGACGGCTAGTCGTTCATTCTCCTCTTCAGTATTATCATTTGATAATCAAGGTGCTAAGCCTTCAGCTTTTCATGCAGAAGCTGCGTATAAATTTAGTGTTTTGGAAAAGCCTAGCGCAGTTATTATTGGATATGATCAATCAAAAGATGCTTTAGGTTTACTTATTCCTAAAAAGCGTTATATAGCAACCGTTAGTACGTCTATTTGGAAAGATACCATTGAAAGTTTAGAGTTTCGTCACGATATTGACTATAGCGCAACAGATGTCGCTCTAGGGCAATCAGGGCTAGGACTTAATCCTATTAATGGGACAGGGAAAAGCGGGAATACGATTACTTTACAAGTAGGCCTATACTTTTAAATAAAAATTAAAATCTTATAAGAGGGGGTATTACTTTAATATCTCTTTTTGTTATCCTAAGCCTCATGCTTAACCCAGTGATGGGTTTGAGTTGGCAAACAATAGCCGAGGAACGGAATTTACATGAGTAAATGACAACCGTAGACTAGCACTTTAAAAATGAAATTAAGTCTATCACGCAGGTTATATAACTGGTCTAATGAACAAGCGTATCTTATTGGGTATTACAGGTAGCATCGCTGCATATAAAACCCCGGAACTTATCAGAAAACTCAAAGAACAAAATTATGACCTTAGGGTTGTTTTAACTTCCTGTGGTAAGGCATTCGTAACTCCTTTGACGCTACAAGCTGTTTCACAGCATAAAGTATATGAGGAACTTATAGATGTCGAAGCTGAAGCTGCAATGAGTCATATTGATCTTGCGCGATGGCCTGATAGTATTTTGATTGCTCCTGCAACAGCACACGTGATTGCTAAATTAGCTCATGGTCTTGCTGATGATTTACTGAGTACCTTATGTTTAGCATCTAACGTTAGATTAATTATTGTGCCTGCAATGAATCAAGCAATGTGGTCTAATCGGGCAACTCAAGATAATGTGTGTAAACTAAAGGAGAGAGATTGCTTATTTATAGGGCCTGGAGAAGGAAGTCAAGCATGTGGCGAGTTTGGTTTAGGCCGCATGCTAGAACCCCAAGAAATAGTCGATGCCTTAGCAAAGGTATTTATTAAACCCTATTTACAAAAGCAAAGAATTTTAATTACTGCTGGTCCTACTCAAGAATGCATCGATCCGGTGCGCTATTTGTCAAATCGTAGTTCAGGAAAGATGGGATTTGCTTTAGCCCAAGCTGCTATAGAAGCGGGAGCTGAAGTTACACTCATTAGCGGACCTGTAGCGTTAATACCCCCAAAAAAATTGAAATTTATAGCGGTGAAGACAGCTGCCGAAATGCTAATGGCAGTTGAGAAGGAAATTAGTTCGCAAACGATTTTTATCAGTACTGCCGCTGTCGCAGATTATCAAATCGTAAATCCAGCATTACAAAAAATTAAAAAAACAGGCGCACCTTTAACCCTACAGCTAAAACCTACTGTTGATATTTTGGCTACGGTTAGTCAAATGAGTTTAGAAGCTAGGCCTTTACTGATGGGGTTTGCTGCCGAAACCGAATATACCTTAAAATTTGCAGAAGAAAAGCGAAGAAGTAAAAATATAGATCTAATGGTAGTTAATGATGTGAGTCAAACGGATATTGGTTTTGATAGTGATAAAAATGAAGTGACGGTATTATCATCTGATGTGCCTATACATCTAGCATGTGCAACTAAACAATCAATAGCCCAGCAATTACTGCAAATTGTTTCGAATCGTATGCTTAGTTCCACGAAAAAAAATGCTAACACGCCTCTTTAGATCGAATACAGTCAGGGATAAACCGCAGATCGCTTGATAATTGGACACTAGCTCTTTACACTAAGCACGCTCCTATCCTTTGTGAAGGAGACAAAAATTTTTGCTTCAAGAATATACTCACAGCAATTGGATTTTTGGCAAGGCGCCGCGAGAATGAAGCAACCGGAATGTATTAATATACATGAGGATTGCGAATTGAGCGGTAACGCAGACAAAAATTCAAGTGCGAAGAGTAAACACATGAGGACTTGATCATGCGACAGGTACCTATTGTTCTTCGTTATTACCATTCTTTACTGGTAAATGGCGTATGAGCGTTTTAGAATTTGCTGAAAAAAAAATAATTAAAGAAAAAATCGTAATCTTAACTTGCTATGATTATAGTACCGCAAGAATCTTTAATGAATCTTCTTTAGATGCTTTATTAATTGGCGATAGTCTTGCCATGACCATGCATGGCTTTAAAGATACGGTTATGGCTACGCTGCCTATGATGGAACTTCATACTGCTGCGGTACGTCGAGGAGCTCCTGCTAAGTTTATTATTACTGATCTTCCTTTTCTAAGTTATCGTCAATCATTAAGACGAAGTGTTATTGCAGTTCAAAAGCTAATGCAAGCAGGTGCGCAAGCTATTAAATTAGAGGGTGCAGCAGGTAATCTCTCATTAATAGCCCATTTAGTTGAATCGGGTATTCCTGTCATGGGTCATATAGGTTTAACTCCACAATTTGTCCATGCCCTAGGTGGATATAAAGTCCAAGGAAAAACGGTTGCTCAGGCAGAACGGCTTCAACAAGACGCTTTAGCCTTAGAACAAGCAGGTTGCTTTGCTATAGTACTTGAGTGTGTTCCATCACAACTGGCAAGAAAAATAACAGGCTCGTTAAAAACTCCAACGATTGGTATAGGGGCTGGTGTTGATACCGACGGACAGGTTTTAGTCACGCAGGATTTATTAGGACTCAATCTGGATTTCAAACCAAAATTTGTTAATCAATTTCTTGATGGTAATCAACTGATTCTAAAAGCGGTTGAACACTATAGTCATTGCGTTAAACATAAAGAATTTCCCAGTGATGAACATAGTTATTAAGCTTAACGACTGGCAAAACATAAGGAAAAAAAATAATAATAAAAGTATAGGATTTGTACATACAATGGGTCATTTGCATGCAGGTCACTTAAGTCTATGCTCTCGTTCCCAAGCGGAAAATGATTTAACTGTGGTGGCCATTTTTGTAAATGCTAAGCAATTTAATCAAATAGAGGATTTCATACACTATCCGCGCAGTTTAGAACAAGATAGTGTTTTATTAAGTAAGCAGAAAGTTGATTATTTATTATTGTTTGATTCTGAAACTATTTACTCCGATAATTATCACATTCAGATTCATGATACCAGTGATTTAAGCAAAGAATTAGAAGCAGAGTTTCGCCCCGGACATTTTATTGGGATGTTAACCGTGGTATTAAAATATCTGAATATTGTAAGACCAACGCGATCATATTATGGCGAAAAAGACTATCAACAATTATTACTCATTAAAAAAATGGCGCAAGCACTTTTTTTAGAAACAGAAATCGTTGCTTGCCCGACTATTCGAGCAACAGATGGTTTAGCTTTAAGCTCAAGAAATAGTCGTTTGAGCTCAGAGCAGCGTGATTTGGCGATTCATTTCCCGATGATTTTAAAACTAGCTTCAAGCGCGGAAGCTGCTATGAAACAATTAGAAAGCTTAGGGTTTAAGGTAGATTACGTTGCGGATCATTGGGAGAGACGTTTAGCAGCAATCCAGATTGGGGACGTACGGCTAATCGATGCTTTGCCTATATTGAAAGATGACGGGTAATTTTTATTGTATATTGAATGGTGCGTAAAAAACGGATGACTTTGGCTAAGTGCTTGCGATTGAGTACTGACAAAGTAAAGTGAATAATACTATGTTTTCTATCACGACTTTCAACTTTGATATTTTCAATATTAGCATCGGCTTTAGCAATATTATGTGTTAATAATGCTAATACACCATGTTGATTGATAGTTTCAATATAAATATCCGTTTTAAAAAATCCATTAGTTTGTTTTTCCCATTGTATGGAAATGGCCCGCTCAGGGTTTTTTTTAATAAGTCGCGCTGCGTATTTACAACGTTGTAAATGCACAGTAAGACCATGTCCAGCATTGAGTAAACCTATAATGTCATCGCCCGGAATAGGTCGGCAACATTCAGCGAATTTAATTAAACCGTTATCTGCATTTTTAAGGAACACGGGTAATGAGTTAATTTGATTTTTAAAACTAGGTTTTAAACTACATACTGAATAAGCAACTAAAGCAGGGTGTATATACCCTAGTCCAATAGCTTCGAATAAATCTTCTAAGGAATCGTATTGAAACTTTTGTAAGGTCTTATTCAGATTTTTAACGTTGATTTGAGTACTGTCTTGTCCTAAAGGAGTTAAATTGTTATCCAGCAGGCGTTGGCCTAATTGTACGGCTTCATTATGCTGCTTATTTTTAAAAAACTGTCTAATATGGCTCCGAGCACGGCCAGTCGCTACAAACTCCAACCAGCGTGAATCAGGAAAAGTTTTCGGATCAGTGATGATTTCTACCGTTTGACCACTTTGTAAATGCGTACTGAGTGGAACTAAATGTTTATCTATTTTTGCTGCAATACAGTGATTTCCAATATCAGAGTGAATCGCATAAGCGAAGTCGATCAAGGTGGCTTTATGAGGAAGCTCAATGATGTCACCTTTAGGCGTAAAGATATATATATCGGTAGGAAAAAGATCGATTTTCACCGTCTCCATAAATTCTAAGGAACTAGGAGTGGTTTGTTGAATATCCAGTAAACGCTTGAGCCATTCTCGTGCGCGCAAATGTGGACGGAGTTCGTTAGCTTTAGTTTTTTCCTCTAACCAGTAACTTACAATACCATGATCAGCGCCATTATCCATGGTGGTGGTACGGATTTGTATGTGAATTGACGTAGCGCCAGGACCAAATAAAGTTGTATGTAATGCTTGATAACCGTTCGCTTTAGGTATGGCAATATAATCGTGAAAATGATCGGGCAGAGGCTTATAAAGATTGTGTACTGCACCGAGTACGCGATAGCAACTATCAATATTATCTACAATAATGCAAAAAATTGGGATATCAATGATTTCATTGAAGGCTAAATGATTTTCCCGCATTTTTTTATAAATTTGATACAGATGCTTTTTTTTATGCCAAATAGTATGAAAAGGTAAATGATGTTTATCCAAACACTCTTTCAAAGCCGATTCTATTTTATGGATACTTGTTTTATGTTTACGTCGATTTTTTTGAACTGTTTCTTGTAAAATACGATATCGCCATGGATAAAGGTTTAAAAAACAAAGATCTTCCAATTCTATACGTACCATATGCATACCTAAGCGCTGTGCAATTGGGGCGTAAATATCCAATGTTTCTTTAGCAATACGATAACGTTTTTCTACAGGTACTGCGGATAAGGTGCGCATGTTATGCAAGCGATCGGCCAGTTTTATGATAATGATACGAATATCTTTTGCCATAGCTAGCAACATTTTGCGAAAATTTTCTGCTTGAGCTTCTGCACGGCTTTGAAATTGAATTTGCGTCAGTTTACTCATCCCATCGACAAGCTCTGCTATTTCGCCGCCAAATGTTGCAGTTAAAACCGTTTTTTCGATGGGAGTGTCTTCAATAACATCATGTAAAATTGCGACGATTAGTGTCTGAGCATCCATGCGCATTTGCGCGAGAATTTTAGCAACTGCGATAGGATGGCTAATGTAAGGATCGCCACTATGGCGTTTTTGACCAGAATGGGCCCTAGCGGCAAATTGATAAGCATTATAGACTTGTTTTATTTGCTCTGGGGACAGATAGACTTGTATTTCTTGTTTGAGGTCACTAAACATGTGCATGCAAGCGCCCCCGGGTTTTTTACAAGCCTGTAGACTGTGACCCACTTAGGCCGCCACCGGTTTCTTGCTCTGATTTTTCCCCGGCTTCATTGAGTTTCCCATCAGCGATTTCTCTCAAGGCTATCACTGTAGGTTTATCGTTTTCGGGGTCAACCATGGCCATGCCGCCTTTAGCAATTTGCCGGGCCCGTTTTGAGGCTATAATTACTAATTCAAAATGATTTTTGACTTTCTTTAAACAATCTTCAACGGTAACGCGTGCCATATAAATTCTCTATTAGTTGAGCGAAATTGAACCTAATACTATAACATTATTTGGCTATATCTATACTATACTCCTCACACTTGAATTTTTGGACTATGTTGCCGTTCAACTCGTAATCCTCATGTATTTTGATGAAATGAAGCCTTCTTCCGCTTTCAAGGTGCTTTGTCAGAAATCCAATTGCTATGAGTATATATTTCCGATAAAAGTATAGCTTTTTTCCTGTTTTTTCGGGATTAAGCGTTTAAAGTGGCTTTTTTCCGCTAAATTAAGCTGCTTTCATCAATGCGGTGGTAACGTCCAGCATTCGATTAGAGAATCCCCATTCATTGTCATACCAGGCAAGAACCTTAACAAAGTCGCCTATTACCCGAGTTTGCGGTGCATCTACCGTAGAAGAAGCTGGGTTATGATTGTAATCGATAGAAACCAGAGGCTCCTCACTATAATTAAGCAGACCTTTCAATGCACTAGTTTCAGAAGCTTTTTTTAAGATTTCGTTCACCTCTTGAGCGGTTGTTTCGCGTTTAGCCTGGAAACTTAAATCTACTAAAGAGACGTTTATCGTAGGAACGCGTATTGCTAAACCGTCGAGTTTTCCAGCTAGTTCAGGTAATACTAGACCGAGTGCCGAAGCGGCGCCTGTTTTAGCAGGAATCATGGAATGGGTTGCGGAACGTGCGCGGTACATATCAGGGTGATACGTGTCGATGAGCACTTGATCGTTGGTATAAGCATGGATGGTGGTCATTAAACCATGAATAATCCCTAAATTTTCATGCAAGGCTTTTGCTAGAGGAGCCAGACAATTGGTGGTGCATGAAGCATTAGAAATAATGGTATCGCGACTTTTTAAAGTATGGTGATTAACACCATAAACAATAGTCGCATCAACCCCTTTACCAGCGGGAGCAGAGATGATGACTTTTTTTGCCCCCGCTGTGATATGTTTTCCAGCCTTTTCTGGGGAAGTAAAGAGGCCGGTACATTCATGAACGACATCAATATCTAATTCTTTCCACGGCAAATTTTCTGGATCGCGTTCCGAAAAGATTTTTATTCGTTGATCATTGATAATTAAATAATCTTTATCAATGCTTATGGTCCCTATAAATTTTCCGTGAGTGGTGTCATAACGTGTCAGATGAGCATTAATATCGATGTTTCCTAAGTCATTTATCGCAACAATTTCTATATCATGCTTCTTAGGGTTTTCGAAAAAAGCTCTCAATATATTTCGGCCTATACGGCCATAACCATTGATAGCAATACGGGTTGTCATAATACTTCTCCTGCTTCACCTGTTAATAGTTGATTTAATGTTTTAATAAGGTTTTCTGTCGTAAATCCAAAATTTTTAAAGACTTCTGTGCCTGGCGCAGATTCGCCAAATTGATTTAGTCCAATGATTTTGCCTTTATTGCCTACATAACGATACCAAAAATCTTTACTTCCGGCTTCTATAGCGACACGTAATGTAATCGAGTTAGGCAAAATTTTAGTTTTATAGGCCGAATCTTGTTGTTCAAAACGATCAGCGGAGGGCATAGATACCACTCGGATTTGTCTGCCCTCTTCATTTAAAGATTGCGCAGCACTGATGGCTAAACTAACTTCAGAACCTGTTGCTATGATGATGGCTTCAGGTGTTGATGGACTATCGAGAAGAATATAGGCGCCCCGATGGATAGATTGTAAGGTTTCTTGGCTATGCGTTTGTTGAAATACGGTTTGGCGCGTGAGTAATAAACAAGTAGGGCCTAAATGTTGTATCGCTTGCTGCCAGGCAATGGCGGTTTCTAAAGTATCACAAGGCCGCCAGACAGAAAGGTTAGGAATAAGTCGTAAGCTATTGATTTGCTCTATAGGTTGATGCGTCGGACCGTCTTCTCCTAAACCAATAGAGTCGTGTGTATAAATAAAAATAACGCGTTGCTTCATTAATGTGGATAAGCGAACCGCATTACGTGCGTAATCACTAAAGACTAAAAAGGTTCCTCCATAAGGAATCAATCCTCCATGCAAGGCTAAGCCATTCATCATGGCGGACATACCGAATTCACGTACACCGTAATGAATATAATTACCGGCTGGATTTTCACTAGTTAAAACTTGAGATCCTTTCCAAAAGGTAGAATTAGATTCTGTTAGATCTGCAGATCCACCTAATAATTCGGGTAAAAGAGGCGCAAAGGCATTTAATGCATTTTGGGAAGCTTTACGTGTTGCTATTTTTTCCGAAGGATTTTTATAAATGCTTTCGATAATTTCTTTAGTTTTTTCTGACCAATTTAAAGGTAATTTTCTATTAATTCTCCGTTGATACTCTTTGGCAAGTTCGGGAAATGCGGTTTGATAGGCGGTCCATTTTTCTTCCCAAGCTTTTTCTAACATGTCTCCTTTAGAACGAGCATCCCAAGCTTGATAAATATCTTCTGGTATTTCGAAAGGTGGATAATTCCAATGTAATGCAAGTCTGGTGGCAGCTACTTCTTTTTCACCTAACGCTGCTCCATGTGCTTGATGACTGTCGACTAAATTGGGAGCGCCAAATGCAATTTTGGTTTTACAGCAAAGTAGACTGGGTTTATCAGTAACCTTACGAGCTTTTTCGATAGCTAGTTTAATTTGTTGTGGATCATGACCATCAATTTCAGGAATAACATGCCAATGATAAGCTTTAAAGCGCTCGGGCGTATTATCTTTAAACCAGCCTGAAACATTGCCATCAATAGAAATATTATTGTCATCCCAGAAAACAATTAATTTACCTAAGCCTAGACATCCTGCCAAAGAAGCAGCTTCATGAGAAATCCCTTCCATTAAACAACCGTCACCCAGAAATACATAAGTAAAATGATCGACGATGGAACGAGAAGGTTGATTAAAATGCGCAGCCAAATTTTTTTCTGCTAGCGCCATACCGACTGCGTTCGCGAATCCCTGACCGAGAGGCCCGGTTGTTGTTTCTATTCCTGGAGTTAAACCTACTTCAGGATGTCCTGGAGTTTTGGAGTGCAATTGGCGAAATTTTTTAATTTCATCTAATGAAAGATCATAACCGCTTAAATGAAGTAATGCATAATGTAGCATCGATCCATGGCCATTCGATAAAATAAAACGATCACGATTACTCCATTGTGGGTTATTGGGGTTATGGACTAAAAATTCTCGCCATAGGACAGTGGCAATGTCCGCCATCCCCATGGGCATGCCAGGATGGCCTGAATTGGCTTTTTCCACGGCATCTATGCTTAGAAATCGAATGGCATCAGCATATTTTTTTTGGTAAGACATTAAAGATTTTCCTATTTACCCCATAATCAGGAATATTTTAAAACTCAAAAATACAATTTGAACGGCAATACAGGCAAAAATTCAACTACAAATATATAGCTTAAAAAATATCAACTATAATCGCATGCGCAATGATAATAGAGGAGGCCAGGATCAGCAAACTTAATAAAATTTTTCCACCCATTAATCGATAAGGCGCATCGATTTGTTGACTATAACGTCCAGACCAAGCCATTAATGCGGGAAGCAAAGCCAATAAGATGGCACACCATATGCCAGCATAATTCAAGGCCAGCATAAATGAGGCAGGGTAAAACAAAACCATGATTAAAGGAGGTAAAAAGCTAAGTAGGAATACAATAAATTTATTTTTTTCCGTTGGGATAAACGCTAAACCATCAAATAAGAAATCTGACAAGCTGATACCTACTCCTAAAAAGGAAGTTGCTAAACAAATGGAGGTAAAAATCCAAGCAAATAAAGTAATGCTATTTTTATTTAATAAATGGCTTAGCGTATTAGTTAAATGACTAGTAGACTGACTGGACTGGGCAATCGATAAAAGTTTATTGATAGGGATAACCCCCATAATGGCTGCATTCCAGAAGATATAACAAATAAGAGGTATTAAGCTACCCAATATAATAACTTGGCGTAATTGTTTAACATTACTATGGAAATAACTGCGTAAACTAGGAATAATGGCGGCAAAGCCAAACGATGTAATGATAATAGTTAGGCTGTTGGGTAAGTAATGTATATCGCCCTGTGCCAGTTGCTTAGTTGATATAAAAGGGAATAGAAATAATATTAACAGGCAAAAAATAAGTAATTTTCCTCCCATCAGTATTCGATTTATCAAATCTACGGAATGCATGCCTTTATAAACGATGGGGCCTAAAATAAATACAAATAAAAAGACTGTAACTACTGCTGAAAAATGCAAATCTATTTTTTGTAAAATGCCTTGTAAAAAATCTGAGCCACCCGCGATATATGCTGCTAGCAAAGCATATAGCAATAATAAATAACATAACCAGGCAATAATCTCGCCAGGAATACCTAAAGTAGCGCGCGCCATGGAAATTAAATGGCTATTAGGTGGGAACCAAAGGTTGACTTCTAAAACCAACAAACCACCGGCTAGCATAATCCCCCAACAAGCGATCAAAAAAAGCGATGAGTTTAAAAAGCCTGCTTGAGCGGTTGCAAGCGGTAAAGCTAACATCCCGCCACCTATAGCATTACCAGTAATTAATAAAATACCGCCAAATTGTTTAATATTCATAAGATTTTTTAGCGAATAAGGCTTAAAATAATAATAAGTAATGCAATAAGCATTAAGCTAAATAGTAAAGATTTTCCACCTACAACTTGATACCCCGAAGCACATTTTTTAATATAGCGTCCACTCCAGGCCATCATGGCAGGAAGAAGTATTAATAGGATGGCACAAAGTACTCCTGCATAAGATAAAGCCGTGATAAAAGCATGGGGATTATGATTGGCAATGAATAATGGAGGAAAAAAAGTAAGTATATATAGAACTAGCTTTTTTAAACCTTTTTTTTCAATTTGCAGCCCATCACTAAAAAAATCAAATAGGCTTAAAGCTACACCTAAAAAAGAAGTAGCGAAACAAATGGAGGTAAATATTTTTGCAAAAAAATTAATTAATTTATTATCAAATAAATGGTTCAGGGCAGACATTAAATCGCTAGTGGAATGTCCTGAATGATACATGAATATTAAACCCGAGTTTCCATGTGTAGGTATAGCGCCCATAATAGTTAATTCCCACAGAATATAGCACAATAAAGGAATTAAGCTGCCGATTAGAATAGCTCTACGCAGCATAATCAAATCATTACTAAAGTAACTGCGTAAGCTTGGCACTATTACCGCGAAACCAAATGAGGTCATAATAACCGTCGTACTACCTAAAATAATACTAAGCTGATAAGCATTTTCCAAACTGAATAAGTAATGAATAGAAATAAAAGGAAAAATACACATCACCAATAAAATGAAGGTTAATAGCTTGCTGAGCATTAAACCTCTGTTAACATAATCAACCGATCCTAATCCTCTATAAACAATTAAACTCAATAATCCTGCAAA
Source organism: Rickettsiella endosymbiont of Aleochara curtula (assembly GCF_964030935.1). NCBI lineage: Bacteria > Pseudomonadati > Pseudomonadota > Gammaproteobacteria > Legionellales > Coxiellaceae > Rickettsiella > Rickettsiella endosymbiont of Aleochara curtula. The sequence goes on along the minus strand of NZ_OZ034990.1, from coordinate 1,013,267 downwards.
TAATACCGCAGAAATTTTTGTGGATAGGTGCAAGTGAAATGTTAGCAGGAGATGCTGTAAGAAATCGCCACCTCCCGCAATATAAGCAGCTAGTAAAGCATACAGCAGTGAAAGATAGCTAAGCCATGCGATGATCTGACCAAACCTACCTAATGTATTTTTAGCCATGCTGATTAAGTTACTGTTTACGCTGTGCCAGAGGTTAACTTCTAAAATAAGCAATGCAGCAGCGGTCATCACCGCCCAGCACAGTACTAAAAAAATGAGTGAATTGATAAAGCCTAACTGCGCTGTAGCAATAGGTAGAGCTAACATTCCTCCGCCAATGCTGGTACCAATGATAAGTAATATGCCGCCGATAAGTTTATTATGCATGTTTATTTTTAATAGAGATAAGGATCGCCTTGAGGACGTGTCTTAAAGCGTCGATGTATCCAAAGATACTGGTCGGGGTGAGCACGAACAGCTTGTTCCAACAATTGGTTAAAAAATTGTGTATCTTGGGAATCATCACCCTGAGCAAAATTTTCTAAAATAGGCCCAATAGTAATTTGGTAACCTTTTCCTCTAGCAAGGCGATGATAAAATAAGGTAACAACTTGTGCTCCTGTTCGACTTGCATAACGACTTGGTGTTGAAATAGTAGCAGCGGGAATGTTAAAAAATGGCGAAAAAACACTGTGTGTAGGACCATAATCTTGATCCGCTGCATACCAAATAGCTTTGTTTTGTTTCAAGGTTTTAATAATTTGGCGAATAGCATGACGATGTATAGGTTGCATCCATTTAAAATGACGATGTTGTTTTAATAACCTATCGATGACTTGATTTTTTTGTTCCCGGTAAACAACATGCATTGGAAAAATGCTAGAAAACAGACGACCACAGATATCTAACGATGTAAAATGACCACTTAAAATAAGTACACCTTTGTTTCTGCTTATAGCTTCTTGCAAGTGTTCCAAGCCTTTTACATGAACAAGCGAATCTAATTTATGATCAGGCATCCACCAAGCCATGGCAGATTCGACGAGTCCCATTCCCAGAGATTGAAACTGTTTTTTAAGTAAGTTTTTACGTTGTTTGTCGGACAATTCGGGAAAACAAAGTTTCAGATTAATTTCCGCGATTCGTCGAAATCTTTTCAATAAAAAATAGGAAATGCGCCCAAAACTTTTACCAAATTGTAGTTGTAAGGCGTAAGGTAGTTTTGTAGTGAGATATAAAACTCCTAACCCTAACCAAGTAGGCCAGTAACGAGGATGTATCAGCTCTAAAAATTTATTTTGCATTAGATAATAACAACCGATGTACTATTTGTTTTTTAATTAAGTGTTGTTTAATAATTTCGTCAATATCTTGTTGTGTATTGTAGTGATACCAAGTACTTTCGGGATAAATCACCAATAACGGCCCTAAGCTACACCTCCCTAGACATCCGGAATGACTTACTCGAATTTTTTGCTGCTGATTTTCCATCAGTAGTTTTATTTTTGTTTTTAAATAGTCTAATAAGGGTTTGGCTCCGCGTTTAGCGCAACAATCCTTATTATTTTCCCGTAGATTAGTGCATAAAAAGATATGTTGTTGATAATAGGACATAACTATGTTTTATAGCAAAAATAAGAAAGTTTTTACTTTACCAGAAATAAATAAGTATCTCTATCTAGCTGCCTTATCTACGTTAAAAATCTGAATTCTAGGCAAAAAAGCTGACGTAAACCATTTAACTCATCAAAAGTGTCTTTTTGAGTTAGACTAATGGTTTAAGCAAGGAGGAAAAAGTTTATGTCAAATCTTATGCGCTACCGATCCCCCTCTTTATTACACCAATTGCACCGCCTATCGCAAGAGTGGGATCAATTGTTTGATCCTAGTCACCAAAGCGTTGAAGATAGCTCGATGGTTGAAACTAGCCATTGGGCACCTGCAGTGGATATCAAGGAAGAGCCTAATCGTTTTATGCTCTTTGCAGATATTCCGGGTGTGGATCCGAAAGATATTGAAATTTCTATGGAAAATGGGATATTGACGATTAAAGGTGAAAGAGTAGAGACTCATTCGGAAGAAAGCCAAGGATACACCCGAGTTGAGCGATCAAAAGGTAGTTTCTATCGGCGCTTTGCTTTGCCGGATACCGCTGACGCCGATAAGATAACAGCAGAAGGAAAGCATGGTGTGCTTAGAATCATTATTCCAAAAAGGGATAAAGCGTCAGTCAAGAAAATAAGGGTGGAAGATAAAAAAGATTAATTTTTTAATTCCTAGCTATATTCGCAGCAGTTGGATTTTGGGCAACATGGACAAAAATTTAAGTGCGAAGACTATATGAATTGGGTTAAGAATTCGTGTATAAGCTAATAACCTTTTAGGAAGGTGTACTTGATATTCTAGAGCATGCTATACATAAGGACGTTAGAGTGATTTTCTCAAACTATGGGTTTCACTTCAGCCAAATATTATTGTGTGGCGATGGAGATCACCATTAGGATCGTTCCAGGGATGTCTGAGCTATGTACGCCAATGCCTAGTTACTTTGCCAACGATAAGTAAGCGACTTATATGAAGGTTTGTGACAGGTCTAGGGTTTAAAGGTAAGTGATAGTCACATTGCGAATTGAAGAAGCAACATGGGCAAAAATTCAATTGCGAAGAGTATACTTGCCAAATGGGTATTACACCCACTAAAGTAAGCGCTGAAATAGGCTGCTTTATTTAATAGGTAGGATCTATGGAGTATAAAGAAACAGAGGCTTTACTAGAAGAAGATGATGGTGATGGAAGTAGTGATACTGAATTACCACCTGATATCTTAGACATTGAAGATGAAGAATTAGATACATGGCCTGAAGAATTGGCCCTAGATGCATTGAATAAGAAAACAAAAGTCTCGCCCGTTCGATTTTCACTTGAAAAGCGCCGAGCTATTGAAGATTATTTAGAGCAACGACGATTACGCGAGGAATTCGACTATGAGTTTGAAAATGAGCTCATTTCAGAAACTTCAGATGCAACAAAAAGTGAGTAGCTATGCACTTTAAGTTTTTGGATTTTGAACAACCTATCGCAGAGCTTGGGGCAAAAATAGAAGAGCTGCGTAAGCTAGGTAATGATGCTGACCTTAATGTCAACGAAGAGATTAAACGTCTAGAGCAGAAAAAAATAGAATTAACCGAATCTATTTTTCAATCATTAAATGCTTGGCAAATAGTACAATTGGCACGTCATCCACAAAGACCCTATTTTTCGGATTACATAAGTAGAATTTTTTCTGATTTTGACGAACTGCATGGCGATAGAGAGTTTTCAGATGATCCTTCTATTATCGGCGGTGTTGCTAATTTAGCAGACCAACCCGTGGTTATTATTGGTCAACAGAAGGGTCGTACTACCAATGAAAAAGTCCAACACAATTTTGGAATGCCCAAGCCAGAAGGTTATCGTAAAGCTATCCGCCTGATGGAATTGGCAGAACGGTTTAAATTGCCGATTTTGACTTTTATTGATACACCTGGTGCTTATCCTGGCATTGATGCAGAAGAACGTAACCAAAGTGGCGCGATTGCACAAAATTTACAAGTGATGTCTCAGCTGAAGACACCCATTATTTCTACGATAATTGGAGAAGGTGGCTCAGGTGGTGCTTTAGCTATAGGTGTAGCCGATCGAATCTTGATGTTGCAATATAGTATTTACTCAGTTATTTCACCTGAAGGATGTGCTACTATTCTTTGGAAAAGTGCTGAAAAAGCCCCTGAAGCTGCTGAAGCGATGGCCATGAATGCTGGTAGCTTGTATAAACTCAAATTGATAGATGCAGTGATTCAAGAGCCTTTAGGTGGTGCGCATACTGATTTTGATGAGATGGCTAATCAACTAAAGATTGAACTTATTAAACAATTAGCGCAGATCCAATATTTTTCTATGGAAAAACTACTCGAATTGCGCTACAGCAAGATTTTAGCTATGGGTACTTAATTTAGATTTTTAGCTTTTAGTCTAGCCATTAAAATATGAAGTTTTTCGCTATCGAAGCCATGGCTTTCATGTCGGGCGTGGTAAATGTTTACCTTTTAACTCGTTGCAGCTTATGGAACTGGTTATTTGGGATCATAACGGTTTCTTTATATGCCATTATTTTTTTTAATACCAAGTTGTATGCTGATATGTGCTTGCAGGGAGTTTTTTTAATTTTTCAGTTTTATGGACTCTACCAATGGCGATATGGTAGTAGTGAGAAGAACCCCTTAGTTATCCAAGTAATAAATAATTCTACTGGCTTGTCTTTAGTACTAGCCGCTATTATTTTATTTTTCAGTATTAGTTTTATTCTAAAATATAATACAGATTCTACTACTATTTATGCCGATGCCGCGATTACCACATTGAGCTTGATTGCCCAATGGATGATGGGTAAAAAATATTTACATCACTGGGTTTTATGGATAGTGGTTGATTTGCTCTCTATAGGTTTGTATATCAGCAAAACCTTGTATTTAACAGCGCTGCTCTATTCAGTATTTATGCTGCTATGTATCAAAGGCTACTATCTATGGAGAGAAACTTTAAATAAATCCAGAGGGTCACATTCCATCGTATACGCTAAATCTGGCTGAGATCAGCTTTGTCCCTTTTCATCCCTAGGTTTAATTGGTTTTGAGCGTAGACTTTACAGTTGCCGGGTAAATTTTGTATGGTTAGTTCATGTTTACACACGAAAAACTCCAGTTTTTATTAAAACAATACGCAGCATCCGCTAGGTTTTGGGTGGCCTATAGTGGTGGCTTGGATTCACAAGTTTTACTCTATGCTCTAAGTCGAATAGTACCTGCAAAGCGTTTAAGAGTTATCCATGTCAATCATGGCTGGCATGTTGACTCGATAAAATGGGCTAATATTTGCCAACAGACCAGTGAAAAACTCGGTATTTATTGTGAAGTTATTCCAGTAGATGCGCATCCTAAATCGGGTGAGAGCCCAGAAGCCTACGCCCGAGATGCGCGTTATGGCGTTATGGCTAAAAGAATACCCTCAGGAGATTTTTTACTAACGGCTCATCATCGCAATGATCAAGCGGAAACCTTATTATTACAGTTGTTACGTGGTGCAGGTCTTAGAGGTTTAGCGAGCATGCCATTTTGTCAGGCATTTTCGAAAGCTTATCTAATACGACCCTTGCTAGATTTTACACGTAAAGAGCTTTATGAATATGCCCAAGAGCATCAATTAACTTGGATAGAAGATGATAGCAATAAAGATTTACGTTTAAATCGTAATTTTATTCGTCATCAAGTAATGCCATTTATTCAGCAACGCTGGCCTCAAGCAGATAAAACCATCGCGAGAGCTGCTGCAAATTTAGCGGAAGCGAATTCCTTGCTGGACGAGGTAGCTCACCAGGATTGGTGTTTCGTTAGAGGGCCCGCAACGAACATATTAATTATTTCTAACTTAAAGAAGCTAACTAGTATGCGTCGAAATAATGTATTACGTTATTGGTTAAAGCAATTACATTTTTCTTTGCCTAGTCAAAAACAACTGCAACAAATTGATGTTTTATTAAAAAGTAGAATAGATGCATCGCCTCGAGTTAATTGGGGAGATATCCAGTTACGTCGTTACCGTGATTGTTTATATGCTCTAAATTTAGTAGAAAATGAAAAGCTTTTTAGAGTTGGGTTTACTGCATGGAAGTTGGGTCAGACAGTTACATTGCCAACATTAGATCAACTGACGTCAAAGCAGGTTTTAGGCACAGGCTTGAGTTATTCATTATTAAAAGAGCAGCAAGTCGATGTGGCTTTTCGTCAAGGTGGAGAACGATTTTATGCGAGCAATCATCAAGGTTCCCATCCATTAAAAAAGTTATTCCAAGAATGGGGTGTTCCTCCTTGGCTACGCAATAAGCTGCCTTTAATTTATTATCAAAAAGAATTAATTGCAGTAGTTGGATATGATATAGATCCACGCTTTGCAGCAAAGCAAAATGAGTTAGGTTTTGTTATTGAATGCATTCCGAAATTTCCCAACTCAGAATTACTTAACGACATCAAACAAGCTCTAATCAATTGATTAGAAGGGTTTTATTTGATTACCACAAATCTAATGCCGCCGCGGGACAATACGTTAACTAAAAGTTCTTGTTTACTTTGCTTAGCGATATCTTGTAGTTGAGCAACATTAGTTATAGCTATTTGATTCGCAGATGTTATGACGTCCCCAGGGCGGATACCGGCATGCCAGGCCATACTGTCTTCGTCGGTATCAACGACTTCGACCCCAACCAAATGACCTTGGCCGGTAATAGTTTGGTTAAAGTCACGTAATACTAATCCATAGAGAAACGGATTATCATGTTCAGCAACTTTTTTATAATCTTTAGGATCAGTCAGGTTTATTACTGTATTGATCGTCTTCCCCTTGCGTAATAGCTTAATAGTAATTTTATCCCCGACTCTTAACATACCCACGATATTTTTTACTTGTCCGCCATTATGGATGGAAGTGCCGTTAATCGATTGGATAATATCGCCGGTTTGAATGCCTGCAGTTTCGGCGGGTGAGTAGTTAGGCACTTGAGATACTAATGCTCCGTTGGTGTCAGGGGCAATATGTAAAGCGGTAGCTAATGCAGGGGTTAGGTCTTGTACTAGCACGCCCATTAATCCGCGTTTTACCGAACCATGTTCAGCTAATTGTTTCATCACGCCGTTCGCCATATTTATGGGTATAGCAAAACCAATACCTATATTTCCTGCATTCGAGCCCGGAGCTAATATGGCAGTGTTGATACCCATTAATTGGCCTTGCAAATTAATTAAAGCTCCACCGGAATTACCTGGGTTAATGGGGGCATCCGTCTGAATAAAATTCTCGTAGCCTTCTATCCCCAATCCTGTGCGTTGTAATGCGCTAACTATGCCTGAAGTGACTGTTTGATTTAGCCCGAAAGGATTGCCGATAGCGGCAACAAAATCGCCTACCTTTAAATTATCTGAATTACCTAAAGGAATAGCGGTTAAGTGATCAGGTGTGATAGTGAGTAAGGCTATATCAGAAGCGGGATCTGAACCTTTGAGCGTCGCTTTAAAAACCCGGCCATCGCTTAAGGTCACGGTGATGGTTTTAGCCTCGTGAATAACATGCGCGTTAGTTAAAATATAACCCGCTTTAGCGTCTACAATGACACCTGAGCCCATACTTTCAAAATGACGCGGATATGGGCGTCCTGGCACAGGAGGAGGCAATTGATTAAGCGGAATATCGCCTTGAACAGAAACATTCACTACAGCTGGCAGTATAGGTTTTAGCATCGAAGAGATACTATCTTTGTTCATTTGGTGGGCTAGACTAAAAGGCCAACCTGCATAGCTTAATGGGCAAAAGCCGATTATAAGTAAGGAACTGAGTAATAATTGGTATAATAATTTCTTCATAGATTTTGCGATATCAAATTAATAGCCGCTAAGCTTAGCGTATTTTTTGGTTTTGTTGCAATTATTGAGTATTATACACGCTAAAGGTTATTTAATGCGCTATTATTCTGCTTGGGACCAGTTAATTTTACAGTTCGACGAAGCTTTATCGTCAATACAGCTGCTTTCTGGGTCCATGCGGTCCAATCCGGCTGCAAATTTAACCAATCAAGATAGCGTTTTAAGTAAAAAAGAACGCCAACTTTCAGGCAGTTTGATGCGAATAAATCATGTTGGCGAAGTTTGTGCCCAAGCACTCTATACTGGCCAAGCACTTACAGCTCGATCCAAAGGTATTAAACAAAAATTAAAAAAAGCTGCTGCAGAAGAGGTCGATCACCTCAATTGGTGTCAACAGCGAATTCATGAGCTAGATACCCATGTTAGTTATTTAAATCCTTTTTGGTATACCAGCGCTTTGTTGATAGGTTTGACTGCCGGTATATGGGGCGATAAGGTGAGCTTGGGTTTTTTAGCTGAAACTGAACATCAAGTAGAAAGGCATTTGTACAAGCACTTGCAGAGATTGCCTTTACAAGATAGAAAAAGTCGCGTTATTTTGGAGCAAATGCGCCAAGAGGAATTGGAGCATGCTTTCACAGCCGAAGATGCGGGAGCTATACCATTACCAGTGGTAATTCAATGGGCTATGCAGGGCTTAGCTAAATTTATGTCTTTAGTCGCTTATCGAATTTAAGGTAAACATCGGATAAAAAGATGAATTTTCTACAAACCATATTTAAAGCTTTACTGCAATTTTGTATGTTGAAAGCCTTAATAATCCTTGTATTAACAGCAATACTTTGTTTTTTATTCCGTATTTGCTATCAAAAATACCAGCGACTTTTAAATCGTAAGCCATATATTTTAGATGCTATAGTACTTGAGTCCATTTATAGACCGTTGTTAGTATTAATTGCAGTTATGGGCATACTTTACGCCCTCGAATCACTCTGCATAGCATCGAAGGGAATTAGTGCGGATCAATTTCATTTAATGCGGAATTTAGCGTTTACAGGTTTACTTGCTTGGTTTTTATGGCGGTTTGTTTCGTTTTATAAAGAAGCTACTCTCAAATCCTCTAGAAATAAAACTATTGATAAAACGCTAGTCCATGGTTTGAGTCAGATTGCAAAATTAGCAATTATTATTATAACGGCTTTAACTTTATTTCAAATTTTTGGCTTTAGCATTGCCGGAGTCTTAGCTTTTGGTGGTATGGGCGGTATCATCATAGGTTTTGCCGCCAAAGATCTATTGTCCAACTTGTTTGGTAGCTGCATGCTTTTTTTAGATAGACCTTTTGTAATAGGGGATCGAATTAGTTTACCAGCACTTAAAGTGGAAGGTACTGTAGAAAAAATAGGCTGGCGAGTTTGCAGAATTCGAGCTCCTGATTGTCGGCCTGTATATATTCCAAATGCTTTATTTTCAAATTTAGTTGTTGAGAATCCATCAAGAATGAAATATAGACGATTCCATTGTCGAATCAGTTTGCGTTATCAGGATCTAATGAAAGTTCCAGCTATTTTAGAAGACATGCACTCAATATTAAAAAACCATACGGCTATTGATAAAGATAGGCCCATAACCGTCAATCTTAGTGAGTTGGGTAATACTTCTCTTAATTTAGTAGTGGTAGCCTATACCAATATTATTGATAGTGCGGATTTTTTAAAGCTGCAACAGACATTGTTTTTGGAGTTATTAGCGTGTATTCAGCATCACGGCGCTGAGTGGTCTTTTCCTAGTCATAATGTGTATTTAAACAAAGAAACTACGGAGTTGCTTAATTTATCAAATCAAACTGATAAACAATTAAAATAAGCAAATGATCTACTCACAGCAATTGGATTTTTGGCAAGGCGCCGCAAGAATGAAGCAACCGCGGTGTATTTAAGATAAATGAGGATTGCGAATTGAGCGGCAACACAGAAAAAGATTCAAGTGCGAAGAGTATAAAATGAAAAAGTTAAAACTTAATGTCATAGGTTGCGGTCGTTTAGGCAAAACCTTAGCGGCTTTGTTCCTTGGTACAGAACTTGTTTGTATTCAGGATATTGTTAATTTAAGTATGGCTAGTGGTGAAAAAACGGTTGCTTTTCTAGGAGAAGGTAGCGTTTGTAAGTCACTTAAGCAACTTAGATCCGCCGATATTTATTTAATAGCCACGCCAGATGATAGTATTGAATTGATCGCCCAACAAATAACTCTACTAGGCATATTAAAGCCAGGGAACGTGGTTTTCCATTGCAGCGGTTTGTTATCCTCGGAATCCCTAAGTTCAGTGGTTCGTTTAGGTTGTTATGCGGCAAGCTTACATCCTATCTTTAGTTTTTCTGAACCAATGATGGATGTGAAAACCTTTAGAGGAACATATTGTGCATTTGAAGGTAATAAAGAAGCATTAGATCGGCTGTTACCCTTATTCAATGCAATAGAGGGGCAGATTTTTTTAATCGAAAAAAAAGATAAGCCGCTTTATCATGCCGCGAGTGTGCTTGCCTCTAACTATCTAGTTACCTTATCGGCTATGGCTAGGGATTGTTATTCTAAAGCGGGTCTAAACGATGAATTGGCTGAAAATCTTACGCTAGCGCTTATGTCTCAAGCCTTAGGTAAAGCGCAAAGACTGCATCCTGAAAAAGCATTGACAGGGCCTCTGCAACGAGCGGATATAGGCACTTTAAAAAAACATCTATCTGCGTTGCAGCCTTTTCCCGAGTTAGAATATATTTATAAAAGTTTGGGAAAAGCTACATTATCTTTGACTAGGCACAACGAGAGCCTAAAAAGATCATTAACGCAGCTTTTTACAAGTTAGTAGGATTTTAAGCGGCAGCAGAATTTGTTAATTTGCGAATTCTGACTAATAAGCGACTCTTATGTCTAGCGGCTTTATTTTTGTGGATAAAACCTTTGTCAGCCATACGATCAATAATAGGTAACGCGATTTTGTAGGCCTCATCAGCTTCGGTTGCTTTTCCACCCTCAATAGCGACAACAACACGTTTAATATAGGTTCGCATCATAGAACGATAGCTAGTATTATGCTGGCGGTGTTTTTCTGCTTGCCGCACACGTTTTTTTGCTTGTTTTGTATTGGCCAATGGACAACCTCCTGAATTAACAACAAACGAGCTTACACCAACAGAGTTAATGTAAGTCGAGTAAATAGGCGCTAATCATGCCCTTATAGAGCTTATTTGTCAATCGAGAGAGGTTAATCGATCACTCTTCCAGTGAGTTATTATCATCTGTTTCCAAAGAGCCTTCCGCATCGTGATTTTTGCTAGGTGTTGTTTCTGAAGCGGGGGCGGCCGAAGGATTTTTGTTTGGTTTGTTCGTCTGTGCATCTTGGTGGTTGTCAGGTTCTTCTATTTCATTGCTATATTCATCGTCTTCGTCATCTTCTGTCTCTGTTTTAACCTTAGCTGGCGTTAAAGTATCTACAGGCTGGGAAGCATTCGATAGGTTTTTAGAAGACTCACCTAATTGATTGTCCGGTTTTTTGTCAGGAACAATCACTGGGAGGGTTTGTTGTGTAGTAATAGTTGGTATGGGTGAAGGGGGGATTAAGTAATAATCTAAAAGTTTGCGGGCAATTTGAGGGGCTGGAGTAACGCTATTCTGGATAACGATAGCTAGAGCAATTGAAGGTTTTTCAACAGGTGCAAAAGCAATAAATAATGAATTATCACGAAGCTTAGCAGCGACTGTTTTGGTATCGTAACGTTCATCGTTTTTTAAACTATATACTTGTGCAGTTCCGGTTTTTCCTGCCAATGTGTAAGGGACACCTGGAAAGAAGCGTTCGGCTGTTCCTCCTGGTGCATTAACAACATGTTGCATCGCGGTACGAATAAAACTCAAAATATCTTTAGGTAGATTAACCGGTTCTAAAGATTGTGGTTTAGTAAAGCTTACTGTTCCATCACTTTTGCGCGAGCTTAATACAACATGAGGTTTCCAACGTTCTCCCCATTCTGCGAGCGCGCTGACTGCGAATGCAAGTTGTATAGGCGTCACTAATAGAAAGCCTTGGCCTATTCCACAATTTAATGTATCTCCGCCATACCAGGGAGTGTTATAGGATTTTTCTTTCCATTGAGGGTTGGGTAAAACTCCGCCACTTTCGTCAGGGAGGTCAATATCTGTTGGACTTCCAAACCCAAATCGTTTCAGGCTAGTGTAAATCCTATTTATTCCCATGCGTAAACTTAGATTATAAAAATAAATATCGGAAGAAACAGTCAGCGCCTTAAGTAAATTTACCTCACCATAAGCATGACGACGAAAATTGTGATAAATTCGTCCTCTTCCATTAATTTGAAATTCTCCGGTGTCATGGATGGTAAAAGTAGGGGTGACTACATTTTCTAGAAGAGCCCCTGTACTGATGAAAGGCTTGATAGTAGAGCCCGGGTGGTAAGCTCCACGCAGGGCACGGTTATAGAGAGGGTTTCCCGGTTCATTTTGCAATATTTCATAATCATGCTGTCGGATTCCGCTCACAAAAAGATTGGGGTCGAAAGTTGGATTGCTTATGAAGGCTAAAACTTCGCCATTACGAGGATCCAAGGCTACTATAGCTCCTTTTTGGCTGCCCAAAGCTTGTTGGGCTAATTTTTGCAAACTGCTATCAATAGTTAAAGTAATACTTCTTCCTGCTATAGGCCGAGTTTGCTTTAATATACGTACAATTTGACCGTGCACATTCGTTTCCACCTGTTGATAACCGACTGTTCCATGCAGCTGTGCTTCATAATATTTCTCTACGCCGGTTTTACCGATAAAATTACTCGCGCTATAATTGACGGGATCTACGCTTTGTAGTTCTTTTTCATTAATTCTCCCCATGTAGCCTACAATCGCAGCAAAAGAAGCCCCTTGAGGATAATAACGTATCATTTGCGCTTGTATCGCAACGCCGGGAAAGCGATATCTTTCTAGAGAAAATTTAGCGACTTCTTCTTCATTTAATTTTAAGCGTAAAGGGACAGGCTCAAAGCGATGATGTAAGCGCCGTTGACGGTTAAACTGTTTTAAATCTTCAGCGTCAATTTTAATGAAGGAGCTTAATTGTTGAATAGTAGCGCCAATATTTTTTACCAGGTCAGGCGTAATAACAAGGTTGAAAATAGGCTTATTTTCTGCCAGTAATACGCCATTTCTATCATAAATTAAGCCGCGATTTGGCTCTATGGAGACTAGGCCAAGCTGATTTTGACGAGCTAAGGTGGTATACAGCTTGTGTTGAAAAACTTGTAAATAAACGAGTCGGCCTAGTAATAAGATACTTAGAACAGACATACCAATAAGGATCGCGATAGCTCTACGCTTAAATAATTTATGCTCTTGATGAGTGTTCTTAAATGTATTAATTGGCTTGAGCATAAAGTTGTTCGTGCCTAAGTTAAATGCTGAATAACAGCATGGTCCTTGTTATACACTTCCCACTTGAATTTTTGTCTGTGTTGCCAAAAATCCAAGCTCCGTGAATATATATACCCAAAACTGCCATTTACGGTCGATAATTTGATGTCTCAGATTGCTTTGGTTCTTAGCGTTTTAAATGGGACTTATACAATGCTATGTAGGACTAATTTGTTCATTTAAAAAGCATAAATGTAAGCCTCACGACGACATTTTTGCCCTTGTTTATCGTTTACAATCGATAAATTGCTATTAGGCAAAAACAATATAAATGTATCAAACATTTAATTTCTCTGAGTATATAAAAAACTAAAGGTTTAAGACAGGTCTAAGTTAAATATGATTTCTTCACATGAGTTATTTTGTAAAGCGAAGCAGGTTATCCCCGGGGGGGTTAATTCTCCAGTGCGCTCGTTTAATGCCGTGGGTGGCGATCCGATATTCTTTTCGCATGGGAAAGGGGCTTATTTGTTTGATGTAGAAGGTAAATCCTATATCGATTATGTAGGTTCCTGGGGAGCATTGATTCTTGGGCATGCACCCGAAAAAATTGTGTCTGCTGTAGAAGAAGCCGCTAAACGAGGCTTAAGTTTCGGCGCCCCGACTTCTGGGGAAATTGACTTGGCCGAAAAAATTTCTCATTTAATGCCTAATTTAGCAAAAGTACGGTTAATGAACTCAGGTACAGAAGCTACTATGACAGCTATACGTCTTGCTCGAGGCTTTACCGGTCGTGATAAAATCCTAAAATTTAATGGTTGTTATCATGGCCATGTAGATGCGTTGTTAGTAAAAGCGGGTTCCGGATTAGCTAGTTTCGGTATCCCTGATAGTGCTGGAGTGCCCAAAGTAGTAGCAGAACAAACCTTGAGTGTTGACTTTAATAATCTCGAGCAAGTCACGCAAATGTTTATGCATTATGGTAAGGAAATTGCCGCTGTCATCGTAGAGCCTATCGCGGCGAATATGAATTGTATTTTACCATTGTCGGGTTTTTTAGAAGGATTGCGTGAGTTATGCGATTATTATGGAAGCTTACTAATTTTTGATGAGGTGATATCAGGCTTTAGGGTGGCTTTAGGTGGTGCCCAAGAAATCTATCAAGTGAAACCAGACTTGACCACACTGGGCAAAATTATTGGCGGTGGTTTGCCAGTTGGTGCCTTAGGTGGACGCGCCGAAGTTATGGATTGTCTTGCCCCGCTAGGAGATGTTTATCAGGCGGGCACTTTATCGGGCAATCCAGTCACAGTGGCAGCAGGCCTTGCTACTTTAGAGATAATCAGCCAACCAGAGTTTTATTCGGAATTAAATTTTATAAACGAAAAGCTTATTTCAGGATTATTAGATCTGGCTAAAGCCGCCAATATTGGTTTTCAAGCACATCATGTTGGAGGTTTATTTGGATTTCTTTTTTGCAATGAAGGCGAAGTCTATAATTATCAACAGGTAAAATCAGCTAATCAAATATTTTTCAAAGAATTCTTTCATAGAATGTTAGCAGAAGGTATTTACTTTTCACCATCCGCTTTTGAATCGGGTTTTATATCGAGCGCACATGAAGTTCAGGAGATAAATTTAACTTTAGCTGCAGCTGAGAGGGTTTTTCATAAATTAAAGTGTAAACAAGAATCTGCTTCATTAATTCATGCTTAATTACTTCTTTCTATTATCTAAAAAATCGTCTTATTTCTAATAAAAATTATTTTCTATTTTTTTTCTAAAATAATTAAAAAATAAATTTATATGGTGTATTATTGAGCGTGACAATATAAAAATGCTTTATCATGGAAGGTAATATGCCAAAAACAATAAATGACTTAATTGAAGATAAGCTTGAGGAGGCCGGAAATCTTAGTCAAAATGTTTCTCAAATTCTTGATAACATGCGGGCCCCAACTATTTACTCTTTATCACAAGAATTACTTGGTCATGTAAATGAATTGTCCATTTTAGAAAAAAAAATTGATAAAGCCAATGACTTATTGGCCAAAATAAACAATCAAGATTTAATTTTAAAATTCCTGATAGGAAAGAATCGGTTTGAAGAACAAAAAACTAACCTAACTACTTTAATTAAAAAATTAGAATACATTACCGACTCTGTTAAAGATTTCACCTTATTTTTTATCTTTATCAGACGGTTTCATACTTTGGCAATTCAAAAAGAAAATTTTGAACACCAAGGGAAAAATATCTCTGCAAAATTAATCGGTAATTTAAAATTCGAAGAAGAAAATTTGTATAATGAGTATGTCGAAGGAGATTGTTTTTCTAAGGTATTGGTTGCTTTATCTTTTCAAACGTACCAATGTTGTTTCAAGCAATACGCAAAAAACTTCTTTGAAAATATTCAACATTCAAGTGACTCTTATGTCAATTCACTTCTAATTCTAAAAGCCATATTTTATGAATGTACTTATTTTAGTCCCGATAATTTCAATTTAACTGATCTCAAATTTTTCTTATCGAAAAATATTTCTACTAATATTCCTTTGCCAGAGTTCAATTATGAATTGGCCGCATTGCGCTGTTTTTTTTTCTACGAACTTGTATTTGAGTTTCTTAAATTAAAAACAGTTAAGAATAATTTAGAGCATCTAAAAAAATCAGTTAATTTAGAATTAAATATAGTTAATTATAAGGCCAATACTAAGAACACGCTTGTTTATGGATTAAATGATTTACAAGAAGCTTTAGATAAAATAGTTAAAAAATATAATGATTTTCTTGGAAGAAAATCGGAAGAAAAAGAAGAAGATGTGAACAAAGCACTAATTTTTTATAATATAGTTGAAAATGAAATTCAAATCGTTAATAGAAAGACCAGTAACTTTATTAACAACAAATATATGAATTTGACAAAAATGCGTCGCATGTTGGCAATTATCGTTAATGAAGCGCACCTCCCAAAATTTCTAGAAATATTTAATGCAAAAATTGGCAATGATTTTACATTAAATAACATGAGGAGATCAGAGTATATAGAAACTAACCAAGAAGCTTTAAATCATTTATTTCATGCTATCTGTAGAGATCAATTTTATACACCCTTAAATACCAGGATTAATTCATTTATTAATGAAATGACTGAAAGCTATTCTAAAGATGATATTTCTGTTTTAGACAGCATAGAGCTTGAAGATTTAATAGAATTTAGTTTTTACTATGTTTTTACTTTACTTTATACAGATTTCAATGCCACTCTAAAGGGGTTTAACAGTAAATTACTTTATACTGAGTTAGTTACATTAAGCGTATTTAACAATATTAAATTAAAAGCTTTACAAGTATTAGAAGAAAGAAAAAATCAAGAAATAAATAAATTTCTTGAAAAGACCTTTAAAAATCAAGAAGAATATACTCTTCATAAAAAAAATATTCTTGAGGAAATTAAATTAAATCTAGAGGTCGTCCAGGATACCAGGCGTATCTTATTTGATACAAAATCTTTAGAAAACTCCCTTGCTCCAAGATTAGAGTCTAGTCAAGTTCCCATGCCCGAGAAAAATTTATTGCTAAATTCAATAAAATGTTTAGAGAAAAAGCAAAAAATTTGTGAATTAGAATATCAAAAAATAGAAAAACATAAGTTTATTAATAAACCTACGCCGGCAAAGCTTAGTAAAACCAACCAATCCCACCCAAAGAAAAATACAGAAATAGAATGCAACAAAGCTGTAGAGTATTGTTATGAGTCACTAAGTTGTTTGTCAGAAAATTTATCTGAGAGTTTAAAGCTTATAAAGGAAAAAAACCTAGATATAACTCGAGTTCGTCAAAAAATTTCTTCTGCTATAGGTCAGATCTCTTCATCAATGCAGAAGCTCTTATCGAGCATAAACGGTTGGAAAAATCCAAATGAAACTCCAGACTTATCAAGTCTGAGTTTGCCAAAACTATTAGAACTCGTAGAGGAGATTGTAATAAAAAAAACATTAAATGTTAGGCAGGATCATCAAAAAAAGTTCATTCAATTGCAAGAGCTGATTACTAATTCCTCTTCATCGATAGAACTGCTTATCGGGCAAGTTAATTCAATAATAAATAAATACCATAATTATAATAATGAAGCTAAAAAAATTCTAAATATACTTTCTACTTCTCTTGTAAAAGATCAGATGGGGCCTCATTTTTTTTCTAAGTCGATGACTAAAAAAGTGAAACGCCAAATACATGGAAAATTATCTAATGATTATATACGTTTAAAAGAACAGTCAAGTTGGTTAGAAAAATTAATCAATCTAATTAAATGCGATACAGATGATCGGGTGATTAAATTATTTGCCATCATTAAAGAAAAAGATGCTGATTGCTGCAAAATGTATTCTCTTTTAAATGAAAAAATAAAGGCGCAGTCTTATATAGAAGAAAAAAATGATGATGACGGTAATAAACTTGCTCATCCACAGTCTATCCCGTTGATTGAAGAGGATGCAGAAGAAACCCCTGCAAGAAATTTTGGTGAAGAACAATCTGAAATATTTGTACCAAGCATAGAAGAATCTTTATGCTCGGAGGACGCGCATGCGGGTAACGACACAGAACTTAGTTTAGTAACTGAAGTTTTAAAGTCGACCAATGAGTGTAATAAGATTAGGATACGTTTAGAGGAAGAATATACAAATAAAGAGAGAGCTAAAGCAGATTTAAAGGCTGTCATACCTTACAGTAAGTACAATTTTCTTATGAGCCGTATAGATCCACTGAACACTGGTATTCAAACTACTGGTATAAAAACTATTGCTGATAATAATCAGTTTCAACCAGATACTTCTTGCTTAACTGACCAAGCGACATTGGGAGCAGATCCTATAGAAACTAATATTTACAATCCTCCACCGCTAGGACCTACCGTTTACTTAACTCCTGCTCCAATAATGCTTTATCCTGCTCCTATGTTTCCTCAACCAACTGTAGTAGTGGATACCTATCGTCTGGAAAATAGAACGATTTTCTATCCGATATAGTTATTGTTTTCCGAGCATGACCACAAGCATTTTTTCTGGTTTAATCCTTTGGTAGGCGTGGCGAATTTGTTCTAAGTTGACGGAGTTTATTTTTTGTTGATAGGTATCTAAATAATCTAGAGGTAATTGGTAAAAACCAATTTTTTCCGTAGCAGCTAAAATTCCTTCATTACTTGAAATAGAAGATGGGAAACTGCCAATAAGGGCTTGTTTAGCTCCTTGCAATTCTTGTGTAGTTGGCCCCTTGGCCAGAAAATTTTTCAAAGTTTGTTGAGTTAGGGAAAGTGCTTTGGCAGCTTGATCTCGACGCGTTTGTAACACAATTAAGAAAGGGCCGGCAGCTTGTAACGGCTTGAATCCACTGTTTATTCCGTAACATAAACCGCGTTTATTTCTAACCTCATTAAAAAGTTTTGAGGTAAGTATTCCCCCACCTAAAATTTGGTTACCGACAACTAACGGAAAATAATCAGGATCTTTTACAGCAATCCCGATTTGACCTAAAAAAATAGTCGTTTGTTTGGAAGGGTAGGGAACTTTTATGATGTGATTTTTTAAATGCGGAGATAAAGGTGTATTAATGGGAAGAGATTTTTCCCCTTTCTCCAGCATGGTGGAAAGCTGTTCAGCAATATTTATTGCTTTAGCTTTAGTTACATTGCCTACGATAGCTATCATGGCATTTTGTGCTACGTAGTTGAGGCGATAAAATTTTAGTAATTTTTCTTGAGATATTTGCTCAATACTTGTTTTATTTCCTAATATAGGTGAAGCATAAGCATGAAGACCATATAAAGTTTGATAGAAGGTTTTTGCAGCAATAGCGCTAGGTATTTGCGCTTCCTGTTGTAAGGAGATTAAAATTTGTTTTTTTATTCGATTTATAGCGGTTTGCGGGAAAGAAGCATCCTTAAGTAAGGTAGAAAACGTACTGAATGCTGGATTGAAGTATTGTGGAGCACTCAGTGAGCGAAGATTTAGAACAGTCATGTCTTGGTTAATGCCAGCGTTATAGTGAGCTCCGACGGCTTCAAAACGATTGGCAATTTGATCTACATTTAAATTTTGCGTGCCTTGATCTAGCATTTGTGCGGTAAATTGAGCAATTCCGGGGGAATTATAATCTTGAGCAGAACCCGCATGAAATAATACACCGATATCTATAATGGGTATTTCATTTTTAGCAACGAAATAAACCGGTACGCCATTTTTTGTAGACCAATGTTCAATTTTTAGAATGGCGTGTGAAGTTTCTGCTTGCGTAATGCCAGCAATAAATAGTGATAAGAAAGCCAAAAAATAAAAGGAAGATTTAATGTGCATGCTTAGATCCTATAACTGATAAAGAATTAGAGTCGGAATCAGTTGAATTCATGGGTAAGGGGGTTAAGTAAGCAATTGTCAAATGAGAGGCAAGCAAATATTTATTGGCTACAGTTTGTATTTGACGTGGCGTGATAGCATTAATATGCTTTAGATAATCTCGTCCTATTTGCCAGGGCAAGTTAATTGCAGCTAAACTTCCAAGTTCATATGCTTCTGTAGTTATAGAATCTTCGCGGTATATCTTGTCAGCAGCTATTTGTGCTTTTGCGCGTGCTAATTCTTCAGTATTGACATTAAAGGTTTGCAGCTGCTTGATTTGCTTTAATAAACTCGATTCAAGCTCTGGTAAAGTATGTCCAGGTGTTGGTGTGGCTTGTAATAGAAACAAACTATCTATGCGACTTACGGGATTGTAAAATGCGTTAGCATCGGCAGCTATTTGTTGGTCCCTGATAAGATTTTTTGCAAAACGAGCACTATTACCTCCTGATAATAATGTTGCAATCAGATCTAAAACGTAAGGATCCTGACTATTTAAACCTTGCTTAATAACCGGCACTGGGTAAGCCATCACCAGCCAGGGCAATTGTGCAGGCGTATGTATAATGAGACGCTTTTCTCCCAAAGGTAGCAAGTCTTTTACTGGTTTTATTTTAGGGAGAGGAATAGGTTTTAAATCAGAGAAATAGGTTTGCGCTAATTGATAAACTAGATTGGGTTTTACATCACCGATGATGACGAGTATTGCATTATTAGGTGCATACCAAGTTTCATACCATTTATGTAAATCTTCAACGGTCATATTTTGCAGATCATTTTTCCAGCCAATGACCGGATGATGATAAGGGCTTGCAACAAAAGCCGCAGCGTTAAGTCGTTCTAACAAAATTTCTTGGGGATTATCGTCGACGCGCATGCGTCTCTCTTCCATTACCACTTGAATTTCTTTGAGAAAATCCTGTGGGCGTAGTAATAAATTTCGCATCCTATCGGCTTCTAATTCAAAACTTAGCGCTAATTTATCCGCTGAAAATTTTTGATAATAAGCAGTAAAATCTGAATCGGTAAATGCATTTTGTTCTCCGCCATTTTCTGAGACAATTTTTTCAAGCACACCCGGTCCAAATTTTTTAGTTCCACGAAACATCATATGCTCGAGTGCATGTGAGATGCCGGTAATTCCGTTAGGTTCATAACTACTGCCGACTTTATACCATATTTCTGAAATGACTACGGGTGCTCGATGGTCTTCTTTGACCAGTACAGTTAATCCATTTTTTAAATGATATTCATGGACATTGCCTGCCCAACCTAAAGAAGGTAAGAATATTAAACCAAAATAAACTAAAATTTTTTTAAAAAACATCGATTAGTTTCCTAGAGAACTAGATAGTTCATGTTTCTGATTTTCCTGGCTATTACTGCCTCGTAATGCCACGGATATGGTAACAATTCTTGCCATTATTTGACATCACTTTATGAGGCTTTCATAATCGTCAGAATTATTTCGTCTGTTTGAAAGTCTGTAGCTTAATTTCAGCTATTCAAGCATAGGTAAAAATGAGGTCACTTTCATGCCAAAGACAAAAAAGAATGCGGTTTTTCAGTTTGAAAAAGGTTTGCAAGAACTTGAAAAAATTGTTGTTCAAATGGAGCGAGGCAATTCGACTTTAGAAGATTCTCTCGAGCAATTTAGTCGGGCCGTGAGTTTATTGAAGGATTGTCAATTGACTTTAAAAAATGCAGAGCAAAAGGTGCAAATTTTAATGAGCACCGATACCAACCAGAAAAATGAACTGCTGCCTTTTGAAGTAAGTGAAGAATTAACCTAATGAACGTAGAAATTGATTTTGTAAGCTATCAAGAACGTGTTAATCGATTATTAACGGGTTATTTATCAAATCCTTCTCCGCTTTCGAGACCGCTTTATGATGCAATGTGCTACGCGGTTTTAAATGGTGGAAAACGTTTAAGACCTTTATTTATCTATACTTTAGGAATTGCTTGCGGACTACCTCTACAGGATTTAGATCATGCTGCCTGTGCGATTGAATTAATTCACGCTTATTCGTTGATACACGATGATTTGCCTAGTATGGACAATGATGATTGGCGTCGCGGGAAGCCTAGCTGCCATAAACAATTTGGCGAGGCTATGGCTTTATTGGCAGGTGATTCATTACAAGCTTTGGCCTTTGATGTGCTTTTAAAGGCCCCCTTACCAGCGGTTAAAATCGTAAAAATGCTTAGTGTATTGGCAAAAGCAGCAGGGCCATGGGGGATGGTGGCGGGACAAGCTATGGATTTTACTGACTCTACTTGTTCAGATAAATCCAGTGCTGAAACCATTCATTCCTTAAAAACCGGAGCGTTATTCTTAGCAGCTTTTCAGTTACCCGGTATTATCGCTGATCTGCCTGAGGATAGTCTTTTAACCTTAAAAAATGTGGGTAATAACATAGGTTTAGCTTACCAAATTCAAGATGATGTCTGTGATAATGAAAACATAAATTTTTGGCAGAATTCTATTGAGAGAGAAAATCATCTAAAAGGGCTTAAAAATCAAATTTTAACTGATTTGGCCTCTATCTCGATGCTTTCATCAGCGAAAATTCAACCCTTAATTCAATTAATAACGGATCTTTTTACTAAAGAACCCATTGAAGATATCTATCAATTAGATAGAGAAAAATCGTTTCTTTAATAGGCATGGGGCTGTTATAATCGACCGTGTAGTTTCAACAACTAGACATATAGGTATATATGGATTTATTACCTGTCTGGTCGAATTCTAGAAGCTACCAACTAGATGTTTGCGAAGATTAATTGCAGGCGCTCTATTACTAAATGAAATGCGAGGAAAATAACGATATGTCAATGCTAAAAGTAGGGGATAAATTACCTGAATTTAAGCTCACCGCCACAGTTGATACTGATATTAACAAGGCTTTTACTGAGATTACTCATGCTTCTTATCCCGGAAAATGGTTAGTACTGTTTTTTTGGCCTAAAGATTTTACATTTGTATGCCCCACTGAAATTGTGGCATTTAATGATCTCAACGCTAAATTTAAAGAAAGTAACGCCGTATTATTAGGCGGCAGTACAGATAGTGAATTTGTGCATCGCGCTTGGCGACAATATAATGATGATCTGCGCGATCTTTCATTCCCTATGTTGAGTGATATCAAACATGAATTATGTAATAATTTAGGGATATTAGATAAGGATGCCGGTGTGGCACAGCGAGCTACCTTTATTATCGACCCAGAAGGTATTATTCGTTTTATTATGGTGACGGATTTAAGTGTGGGTCGTAATCCTGAAGAAGTATTACGTATATTGGATGCTTTACAAGACGGAGGACTCTGTCCTTGTAATTGGCAAAAAGGTCAACGAACCATTAACCTTGAAGAAGTTGCTTAAATTACAATAAAAATGGTTCTAAGAGAAACCCGCACTAGGCGGGTTTTTTATTGTTTTCAAAAAGTTAGATGGAGTAGATAGTGTGATGTGGTTAGGTTTAGCCTATAATTCATAAAAGTATTATTTAGGGATTTAATTAGAATTATCATGAAAAAACTCACGCCTGAAGAAGAAAAAGTTATCTTGTTAAAAGGCACTGAGCCTGCCTATTCAGGAAAATATTATCGATTTAATGAAAAAGGTGACTACACCTGTAAACAATGTGGGGCACTGTTATATCATTCTTCAGCTAAATTTGATTCTGGAAGTGGCTGGCCCAGTTTTGATGATGAAATATCAGGTGCGATTAAACGAGTACCTGATCCAGATGGCAGTCGTACCGAAATTACCTGCGCGAAATGTGGCGCACATCTTGGCCATATTTTTCTAGGTGAAGGTTTGACGCCTAAAAATACTCGGCATTGTGTTAATTCCCTATCTTTAGAATTTACTCCTAAAAATGAAATTGCAAAAGATTTGCAGCAAACTTCAAGCAAAAATAATCCTCAGACTGAAACGGCTATTTTTGCAGGAGGTTGCTTTTGGGGCGTGGAGCATTTAATGAAACAATTACTTGGGGTTACTTCAGTAATTTCTGGATATATTGGCGGTAATACATCTAATCCCACCTATGAAGAAGTTTGTACGCAAGCTACCGGTCACGCCGAAGCGGTGGAAATTGTTTTTGATCCTAGCAAAGTTAGTTATGAAACCTTAGCTAAACGGTTTTTCGAAATTCATGATCCGGAACAATTGAATCGACAAGGGCCCGATAATGGGGAGCAATACCGTTCAGAAATTTTTTATACCACGCCACATCAAAGAGAAATAGCTTTAAAGCTAATAGATATTTTAAAAAATAAAGGTTTTAAAGTAGTTACTAAAGTCACGCCGGCAACAAAATTCTGGAAAGCAGAAGACTATCATCAAAATTATTATGAAAAAACTCAGAGGCAACCTTACTGTCATTTTTATGTTAAAAAATTTTAAATATTACTTATTTAATTAAAGAAATATTTACCAGCTGTGAAAGAAAACGAAAGTTTCCATCTGTATATGAGCAGCAAACAAGCTGAAGACGATATTCGCTCTAGTTATATATCTTCTCTAACCATTTAAAACTATGTGCAAATTTTTTTAGTGGAAGAAGCTGAATCGGGTGTTCTAAAAGATAAAATTCGCATCAGATTTAAAGAATTTAAAAACAATTTTGCTGCAAAAACAGATAAAATGGACAACCCAAGTAGTACACAAACTTTCTTTTCAACAGTTAGACAGCAAACTCGCTATCCCTTTTCGTCTCCCGCAAGGCGCTTTGGACAATAGTATTTATTTACCTGATTCAATTCATATTTACGGCGCTTTAAGCTATATTTGACTTATTATGACTAGACTGCCAGGGAGGCGGAATGAATTTTTCTAAGATAATTAGAAGTGTCTTGAGCGGCGTACTTTGTTTGGTCGCAAGTACACTTTACGCAGCGCCTACTCCATATTCTAAATCTCATTGTTACCATCCCCATCGTTTGTATTTTGATCTAGGTGTGGGTAAGACCTACGATTATGCAAGCAGTAATAGTTTTTTAATTACCCCAAGTGGGAGTGCGCTAGGAAACTTAAAAACTGGTAATTCTTACAGTACGCCCTTTTTCTTTGTTGGAATAGGCTATCGATGGGCGCGCGACAATCCATGGTTTCCCAGCGTCAATATGGGATTACAACATCGTTATACTTCCCCTATCAATGTGTTCGGTGTTTCGCAAGCACTTAGCGTAGATCCAGCACCAACTAGTTATAACTATCGGTTGCAGCAGGAAAGTTGGCTGCTGATGACTAAAGCAGATATCTATAAATGGCAAAGATTTATGCCCTATGTTGCATTAGGTTTGGGTGCTTCATTTAATAGGATTAGTCAGCTATTCATAAATTCTTCGACTTTTGCTAATCAGCTCGGAGGCTCGACTAATCTAACCAGTGATTTTAGTTATAATGTGGGCGCAGGTATAGATTATCAGGTCAAAGATGATTTTTGGTTATCGTTGGGTTATTTCTATGATAATTTTGGAAAAAATAAAGTAGATAATGTATTTACCAATAATACTTTCACGCCTATTGGCACATTAAAAAACGCTAATCTGCATGCCAGCAGTGCCTTTCTTAGTGCACGCTATTTATTTTGGTGATTGTAATATTGGTGCCAACGAGACGAATCGAACGTCCGACCTACTGATTACGAATCAGTTGCTCTACCGACTGAGCTACGTTGGCGATGTGATTGAAAGAGCCAAATTGTAGTCAATTTAAGCACTATTAGCAATTTACCATTTAGGAAAAATCCTACACTGCTTAGCTGGTAAGGATCAGCATAAATATTTTTTCTTTTAATGATCTACCGTTTTCAAAAATTACCTCAAATTGAGTTGGTACTAGTCTAAACAACTTCGGCTTGTTAAACTAGATTATCAATTTTATAAGGGCGTGGTTTATGTATTCGACAAAAGGAAAGCAAACAGGTCTTACTTTACTGGAACTTATGATCGTTATTGCGATTATTGGCATCTTGGCTGCTATAGCCATACCGAGTTATCAGAATTATAGTAATCGCGCTAAATTTGCGGAAGTTATTCAAGCCACTGCACCGTTCAAATTAGCAGTCACCACCTGCATGCATGAACACGATAATTTAGTGGCTTGCGGTACTCCAGGTCAAAATGGAATTCCAGATAATTTTAAAGCCCAAAGTCAAACTAAAGGGTATGTAGCAACTGTTGAAGTAGGTAAAAATGCTCAAATTATTGTCACATCGCAAAGGATCCGTATTAATAAAATTGACCATTTCACCTATATATTAACGCCCATTTATCAAACAGATGGTCAATTGCGTTGGGATGTCAGTGGAACTTGCTTACAGACGGGCTTATGTAAAGCAGAGTAAATATATTTTTGGGTTGATCTGCTTCCTCTCTGGAGGAGGTGAGTGATTTTAAATAAAATATGTTTGTATCTCATAAAATTTAGTTCCTTTTCGATTTTGACTATATTTTAGGCCCTTCAAGCATGTTATTCTAAGCCTTTCTAAATTTAAGACTAGGGTGTTCATCATCCTGGGAAATGACGACACGCCCTACAGTGAGCCTCAGCAGAGGTGTAAATAACATGACTGACTATAAAAACACCTTAAATCTTCCTTATACTAAATTTCCCATGAAGGCTAATTTGCCGCAGGCAGAGCCGGCTATTTTAAAGCAATGGAATTCTTCATCGCTCTATAAAAAATTACGTGAAAAAAATCACGGTAAAGCCAAATATATTCTGCATGATGGTCCTCCTTACGCCAATGGCCATATCCATATTGGTCATGCGGTTAATAAAATTTTAAAAGACATCGTTGTGAAAGCAAAGACGATGTGCGGCTTTGATGCCCCCTTTGTTCCGGGTTGGGATTGTCATGGATTACCCATCGAGTTAAACGTTGAGAAAAAAGTCGGCCAGGTGGGTAGTAAATTAACAGCGAAAGCTTTCCGACAGGCTTGTCGTGAATATGCTAGTCAACAAATATCTATCCAGCGTGAGGAATTTAAACGTTTAGGCGTAATCGGTGATTGGGATCATCCTTATCTGACTATGGATTTTCAATTCGAAGCCAATATTATTCGCGCATTAGGACAAATTATCAGCCGAGGGCATCTGCAACAAGGATTTAAACCAGTGCATTGGTGTGTTAATTGTGGGTCTGCCTTGGCAGAGGCAGAAGTCGAGTATGCGGATAAAATTTCACCCGCGATTGATGCCCGGTTTAGAGTTATTGATGATGCTGATTTTTTAAGCCGAATTCCTAACGAAGCCGGCCACGGACCTGTAGTAATACCTATATGGACCACAACCCCTTGGACGCTTCCGGCTAATGAAGCAGTCGCTTTAAATCCAGATTTTGAATATGTATTGGTGCAAACGGAGACTGAACGTTTATTAATTGCTGAGTCTTTATTAGCAAGCTGTATGCAGCGTTATCAAGTAACGGATTATAAACGCTTAGGCTGCGCGACAGGAAAGGTTTTTGAGGGAGTTATACTGCAGCATCCTTTTTATCATCGACAGGTACCCGTTATTTTAGGTGAACATGTCACTATAGAAGCAGGTACCGGAGCGGTGCATACTGCCCCCGCGCACGGTATAGAAGATTATTGTGTTGCACAACACTATGGATTGCCGTTAATTAATCCTGTAGATGGCAAAGGTTGTTTTTTACCTGGTACAGCGTTATTTGAAGGTGAGCATGTATTTAAAGTTAACCCTTTAGTGATCGATCACTTAAGAGAATCAAAAAATTTATTGAAAGAAGAAAATATTAAGCATAGTTATCCGCATTGTTGGCGCCATAAAACTCCTTTAATCTTTCGAGCTACACCGCAATGGTTTATTAGCATGGAGCAGCAGGGTTTAAAGGAAGATAGTTTAGCGGCTATCAAGCAAGTTACTTGGATTCCGCAATGGGGAGAAGCACGTATTGACTCGATGATTAGCAATCGGCCCGATTGGTGTATTTCTAGGCAACGGAGTTGGGGTGTTCCTATTCCTCTATTTGTACATCGTCTATCTCGTGATTTGCATCCGAATAGTCTTAACTTGTTAGAGCAGATTGCAAACCGTGTTGCAAAGATAGGCATAGATGCCTGGTACGATTTAAATCCAGAAGAAATATTAGGTAATGAAGCAGAAGAATATGAAAAATTAACCGATTGTTTGGATGTATGGTTTGATTCAGGTGTCAGTCATTATGCGGTTTTAATGAAAAATCCAGCTTTGGCTTGGCCTGCCGATCTTTATTTAGAAGGTTCTGATCAGCATCGAGGTTGGTTTCAATCGTCTTTATTAACTTCTGTGGCAATGAACGCCCAAGCGCCTTATAAATCTGTTTTGACACATGGATTCACTGTTGATGAGAAAGGCCACAAAATGTCTAAATCCTTGGGGAATGTGGTTGCTCCAGAAAAAGTCATACAAAGTTTAGGAGCAGATATTTTACGTTTATGGGTTTCTTCAACAGATTACCGTAAAGAAATAGCTGTTTCTGATGAAATTTTAAAACGAACGGCAGATGCTTATCGACGAATCCGTAACACGATTCGATTTTTGTTAGCTAATTTACATGATTTTGATCCTTCTGTTGCTGTGCCAACGAGCGATATGTTGTCTTTAGATATTTGGATTTTAGAACGAGCGAAGCTACTACAGAATGAGATTATCGACGCCTATGAGAATTTTCAATTTCATAGTATTTATCAGAAATTACAACATTTTTGTATTAGTGATTTAGGTGGATTTTACTTAGATATTATTAAAGATCGTCAATATACTTTACAAGAAAATAGTGTCGCACGACGCTCTGCGCAGACTGCACTTTTTTATATTGCAGAAGCTATGGTGCGTTGGTTAGCACCCATTTTAAGTTTTACGGCAGAAGAAATTTGGCAGTATCTTCCAGGAAAGCATGAAGAAAGCGTATTTTTAAATGAATGGTACTCTTTAGCTTTTTCGTTTGCAGAAGATCCATTACAAACAATTTATCAGCAAACTGATCGACAAACTTACTGGAATGAGATCATACAAATTCGCAATGAAGTTAACAAAGTTATTGAAAAAGCACGCATCAGTGGGGAATTAGGTTCTTCACTAGAAGCTGAAGTTGAACTTCATGTCAAAGAAAATTCTCAACTGTATAAAATACTTTCCGCTTTAAGGGATGAGCTTAGATTTGTATTGATAACTTCTGATGCAAAATTGCTGACTGGCGAGCCACCGAAAGAGGCTACATCGTTTACCATCCATGCCGAAGAATTAGGAATAAATGTCATTTCTACGGTAGGGAAAAAAACAAAATGTGCTCGTTGTTGGCATCGGCGTTCCGATGTAGGACAAGATCCAAAACATCCTGAGATTTGTCTACGCTGTGTCGAGAATCTCCCCGATGGTAAAGGCGAACAAAGAAACTATGCTTAAAACCCCAAATTTTTTCCAATTTATACTCACAGCAATGGGGTTTTTGGCAAGGCGCAGCGAGAATGAAGCAACCGGAGTGTATTATCATACATGAGGATTGCGAATTGAGCGGCAACACAGACAAAAATTCAAGTGCGAAGAGTATTATGCAAGCAAGAAAAGTTTCTCAGTTAGCCTGGCTGTGGTTAAGTGCATTTATTATTGCTCTCGATTACATGAGCAAGTTATGGATGGTGCATTGGTTAGATCAAACGAGCATTATTCCGGTATTTCCTTGCTTAAACTTTATTTTGACACACAATTTTGGCGCTGCGTTTAGTTTTTTAGGCCAAGCGGATGGTTGGCAACGATGGTTTTTTTCAGCAATTAGTGGCGTGGTTAGTATTTTCCTGGCGCGTTTGCTCTATCGAGGAGGCCTTAGCAATTGGGTAGCTTGTGCGATTGCATTAATAGTGGGTGGAGCCATAGGCAATTTATATGATCGGCTGAGTTTAGGTTACGTCATAGATTTTATTGATTTTTGTATTGGTTATTGGCATTTTGCTACCTTTAATTTGGCTGACACAGCCATTTCCATAGGTGCGGTTATGTGGATCATTGCCAGCTATAAATCCGGTAAAAAATAATGATAGGGGCTGTTAAAAATAGGATTATTAAAAAACCACTGGGTGTGTTTAGTTTAGCGATGATGAATGTGATTGCTGTTGACAGTTTGCGTTCATTACCTATCGCTGCTCAATTTGGTTATGCCTTAATATTTTTTTATTTACTTGCTGCATTGCTGTTTTTTATTCCGACGGCTTTAGTCACTGCTGAATTAGCCACTGCTTGGCCGAGTACAGGTGGTGCATATATATGGATTCGCACTGCATTTGGTGTGCGATGGGGTTGGTTTGCGATTTGGTTGCAATGGATATACAACGTCGTTTGGTATCCAACCATATTGTCTTTTGTAATAGCAGCATTTGCGTACTTAATTAATCCGCAATTGGTACAACATAAACTATATCTTTTAAGTACGATATTAATTATCTGGTGGCTGGTTACGGCGTTAAGTTGCTTAGG
This sequence comes from Rickettsiella endosymbiont of Aleochara curtula, assembly GCF_964030935.1. Lineage (NCBI taxonomy): Bacteria > Pseudomonadati > Pseudomonadota > Gammaproteobacteria > Legionellales > Coxiellaceae > Rickettsiella > Rickettsiella endosymbiont of Aleochara curtula. Next base: position 983,530 of record NZ_OZ034990.1, on the reverse strand, counting down.
CTTACGTGTTTCGAATTGGCTGAGTAGTATTGGAGCTTTAGTGGGCACTTTAATTCCAATGCTCTTTATTATTGTTTTAGCAATCATTTGGATTAAAAGCTCGCGTCCGCTAGCAATACATTTTTCTTCATACTCGTTTTTTCCTAATCTGAATAATTTTAATAATTTGGCTTTCTTAACCACTATTATTTTTGGTCTGATGGGTTTAGAGATGTCTGCTGTGCATGCAGGGGATGTACATAATCCCCGAAAAGATTTTCCTCGAGCTCTATTTTGGTCAGCAAGTCTAATATTGATAAGCTTGATACTGGGCTCTCTCGCCATAGCGCTCATTGTTCCATCAAGTCAGCTTAGTGTATTGTCTGGTTTAACTGAGGCTTATGTTGCTTTTTTTAATAGTTATCATTTGTCTTTTTTTATACCGATCGTTATTTCTTTAATTATCATTGGAAGTTTGTGCAGTATTTCGACCTGGGTAATCGGTCCTACACGAGGCTTACTGATTGCCACTTCTGAGAGCCAAATAACCGGTTTGCATTGGTTGCTAAAGGTCAATCGGTTGGGTGCGCCCGTAAGCTTATTGCTAGTTCAGGGCCTTCTAGTTTCTTTATTAACGAGTCTTTTTATTCTAATTCCTAGTGTAAATGAGACTTATTGGTTATTGAGCGTGATGACAGCTCAATTGGCAGTGTTATTTTATATCTTTTTGTTTTTAACCGCGTTACGATTGCGCTATAAAGAGGCTCGCAGAAGTGATGCCTATCGTATTCCTGGGGGGGAATGGGGTATTTGGATAGTCTGTGGGGCGGGTTTAGTAGGCTGTTTGATTACATTTATACTCGGATTTATACCTCCTAGTGGTGTCAAAGTGAGTCAGCTATTAAAATTTGATATGATTTTGTTAGGGGGGCTTTTGTTATTTTGCTTGCCACCTATTATCTGCGCTAGGTGTGGTTTAGCTTTAAAGACTGAGAATAATAATCTTGCTAAAAGATAGACGAGGTTGCTTATGATAAGCGCATTAGAAATCCATGGCGTGCCTATCGAGTGTATTAATCAAGCGGCGATCACTTACCATGTTCCTGCCACTTTAATTCTTTCCGTTTTAGCGGTAGAAAATGGCAAGAAGGGTTCTGCTTCGCCGAATAGAAATGGTACTTTCGATTATGGTCCGATGCAAATTAATTCAATTTGGTTATCAAAAATTCGACGGTATGGTTATACTCAGCATCAGTTGCAATATGATCCTTGTATCAATGTAAACGTGGGGACTTGGATATTGAGCCAACAAATTGCAAATGATGCTTCAAGCCCTTGGCGAGGGGTTGGGAGTTATCACTCACATTCTCCTAACTTAAACCATAATTATCAAATCAAAGTTTCTGAAGTATATCTTTTATTAGCTAATTATTTATCCCACCCGAGTAACTCAATAGTACCTGCGACTAAGATTTAAATTTTTAACCTTAGATTAAATATGCAAAGGGTTTTTTATCTCTGTTTTTTGCTAAGCAATCTAATCATCGAAAAGATCAAAAAAAAAATAATCAACTTAGATAATGAACGTTTAGCGATTGGCCTTATTTCAATATTAGGTTTAGGCTTATTACTTCCTTTAATTATTATTGCACCGGGTTTATTTGAATCAGCATGGTTTTTAAATTTATTAACGGTTCCTGCTGAGTACGGGAGCTTCGTAGCCGATGGTGCCTATTTAGGTCGATTATGGAATCTGTTTACTGCGCTTCCCTGCGCCGATGGTGAGAAGACAAAGATTAGAAACTTTCTTAGTCGAGAAGTCATAATAAATCGGCAAATAGGCTATGCTGAAAAATTATTTACTCCTATTGGCATGTTGTTAGGGCTTAGTTTAGGAATTTTTTGTCTTTGTTTGCATGCAGTTATTCCTTTTTGGGAAACGTTTTCCTATTTCGCGTATATTTTGTTTATTTTAGGTTACACTTGTGCTTTGGGCGGTTTATTTAATCGTTTGGCAAGCTCGTTTGATGGAACGCGCTTAAAGCAGGAAAAGTTGGCGATTTTTATAGGAGTAGTTTTAGGTTTAATTATTGCCTTAAGTTTGTTTAGCGTATTAATACTGACTGGGACTATGCCTTTTGTTGCAGTAATAGGTATTAGTAAACCCTTTATTGATCTTTTGTTGTTACATAAATTTCTTTTTGCATTACCTTTCGTATTAAGCTTGACGAGTCTAACAACATCTTGTTTTGATTATTTTGCCAAAGCCTATTGCTTTTTGAAGTATATAGGTGGTACTCAAGATAAATCCATTAAGGAACGTATACAATCGCGTTATTATGAATATAAGACTGCTTTTTTAGGTATTAGTTTCGGTTGTTTGTTAGCCTTAGGTATCACCCTAGGTTTATGCTTGGCAGGAAGTTTAGTTGCAACACCTGTAGCCGTTGCGGCTACCATTTTTGCTACCATTATTATTTCTAATAATGTACTAGCGGCACTTTTTTCTAGATTGGGTCGCCTCATTGATGGAGTTAAACGTGTTTCTAGTATTCCAAATGCAGACTTTTGCCAAAAAGAGCTTTCACAAATAGAGGATGTGACTAGCTATATTAAAAATAGTTGCTGTACATCAAAAAGAAGATCATCGCTATTTTCATGCCACCTAGCTAGCCAACCAGCTAAAGATATTGATAACAAAATTAGATTTAAATTAAGGCGTACACAAAGTAGCCCCGCTTTTTTCTCTCTCTATAACTCAAGGCAGGAAACGGATGCTGATAATGAGTTGTTTTTTAACAATAGTTTATCGAATGCCGAGTCTTTGCCCATTTTAATAGCTTAAACTAAGACACAATTGTCAATTGTGCTAGGATGAGTGAAAAAGCGGTGCTTTTTGAGTACCGTAACAGAACATACTTACGGTATGTGAGTAACGAAACGCAGAAAAAAGATGCTTTTTCGCCATCATCGTGCAACTGTCAACATGCCCTTAAGGTTTAGTTGCTTGGGGTAGTCTATATTAAGGCATTCAAGGTGCTGGGTATCGCCATTTAATGAGAGTGAGTTTATGCGTGTTTTAATCATAAAAATGTCATCAATGGGCGATATTATTCATACATTACCCGCAGTTACCGACGCGGCTCAGGCTGTTTCGAATATTCAGTTTGATTGGGTAGTGGAAGAGGCTTTTACAGAAATTCCTAAGTGGCATACGCAAGTCCAACAAATCATTCCCATCGCTCTGCGGCGCTGGCGAAAAAATATTTGGCAAACGGCTCAAAATGGAGAAATAAAACAATTTTATAAACAACTATGTGCTCAACAATACGATGTTGTTTTAGATGCGCAAGGGTCTATCAAAAGTGCAATTACTGCGTGCCTAAGTCGAGGCTGTAGGCTTGGCATGGATAAGCATTCTGTTCGAGAAAGTTTAGCCCATCTGGCCTACCAACAAACCTTTTCTGTGCCCTGGCAGCAACATGCCATTGATCGTTTGCGTCAATTATTCGCCAAAGCCTTAAAATACCCTCTACCAGAAACGCAACCTGATTATGGTATTAATAAAGAAAGTTTAAGCCAAACTAAAATAGAATTACCTAAACATTATTTGATATTTATACCCAATACCAGTTGTTCCAATAAACTATGGTCTAATCATTCCTGGTCTTTGCTCATAGAAAAAGTGACTCGTCAGGGAGTAAGTATTTTTATTCCTTGGGGTAATGAAAATGAAAGAAAAAATGCTAAGCTACTGGCTAAGAAGAATCCTCTAGTACAGGTGTTGCCTTACTTAAGTCTGAATGAAATAGCGGCCGTTTTAAGTAAAGCTAAAGCAGTAGTCGCGGTAGATACAGGGCTGAGTCATTTGTCTGCAGCGTTGAAGATTCCTACGATAGTTTTATATGGCCCTACTAACGCTGCATTGATAGGAACCATAGGCCCTTCGCAATATCATATCAAAATGGCAACTAATGGAAATAGTAAGCAAGATGAAAATAATAATACGCTTGTCTTAAAAAAAATAACCGACAATTTGCGGCGTTTTTTAACACTTTAATTAAGCCTAAAAATTATAATTTTATTTAACCATGAGGATTATGAGTTGAGCGGTAACTCAGACAAAAATTCAAGTGCAAAAAATATCCTCAAAATTGCTATTCCGGCGCCCTTACATCAATATTTTGACTATTTGGCTCCATCCGACTTTCCATTAACACAATTAAAAAAGGGTTTACGTGTGCTGGTACCCTTTGGCAATCAGAAAAAAGTTGGTTTTTTAATGGAAGTAAGCGAAGTATCAGTCCGTCCGATATCTCAACTCAAACAAGCGCTTGCAATTCTTGATGAGCATCCACTTTTGCCTGATTCCATCCAAGAATTATTGGAATGGACCAGTCGTTATTATCATTGCCCTATTGGTGAAGTGTTTGCTAATGCTATGCCAAATGCATTACGCATAGCAAAAGACGCTAAACCTAAGAACTTTAAAAAACCGACTGAAGAAACTAAAGAAGATAAGCTCACTATTGTTGCTAAGAGTAATTTAAAATCGGAACAAATTCGATTGAACAGTCATCAGCAACAAGCTATAAAGACTATTGTTAATTCTTTAGATAAGTTTCAAGCTTTTCTCTTAAATGGCGTGACAGGAAGTGGAAAAACAGAAGTCTATTTGGAAATTATACAATCTGTATTTGATCGGGGGAAACAAGCATTAGTATTAGTTCCGGAAATCGGTTTAACACCGCAAATGTTGGCGCGGTTCCGCAATCGCTTTTCAGTTCCTTTGGTATTGTTTCATTCTAAATTAACCGATAAGCGGCGCTTAGAAAATTGGTTACTCGCTAAATCAGGTAAAGCATCGATTATCATTGGTACACGCTCTGCTTTATTTACACCTTTATTACGTCCGGGGGTTATCATCATCGATGAAGAACATGATAGTTCCTTTAAACAGCAAACAGGTTTGCGCTATCACGCGCGAGATTTAGCGTTAGTTCGCGGCCGTTTAGAACATATACCGGTAGTATTGGGTTCTGCTACGGCATCTTTAGAAAGCATTTTTAATGCTAAGCAAAATCGTTATCAAATATTACACTTACCGGTTAGAGCAGGGCTTGCCATTCAACCTAGCTTTCACTTCATTGACTTACGCCACCAAAAACTTGATCAAGGTTTTTCTCCAGTATTATTGCAAACCATGGAAAAACATTTGCAAAAGCAAGGCCAAGTACTTTTATTTTTAAATCGACGTGGTTTTTCACCAGTTACTATTTGTCATGATTGCGGTTGGACAGCCGATTGCCAGCGTTGCGAACAAAAAATGAATTTTCATAAAAAACCGGCACACTTACAATGCCATTATTGTGGCTATCGACGTCCTTTAGATGCTCGCTGTCCTGCATGCCAAGGCCAACAATTACTGGCTCTGGGTCAAGGTACACAACGTTTAGAACAAACCTTACAGAAATATTTTCCGGGTGTCGGCATAGTTCGAATTGATCGAGATAATACGCAACGTAAAGGAAGTTTAGATAAGTTATTAAAAAATATACATGAAGGTGAAAGCCAGATTTTGATTGGAACACAAATGTTGGCGAAAGGGCATCATTTTCCGAATGTTACTTTAGTGGGTATTTTAGAGGCAGATAGCGGGTTGTTTAGCGCAGATTTTCGTGCCTTGGAACGTACCGGCCAATTATTAACGCAAGTTGCAGGACGATCCGGCCGGGCCGATAAGCCTGGAGAGGTGTGGATACAAACCTATCATCCAGAGCATCCTTTGTTAAACCATTTGTTAGAACAAGGTTATCTTAGTTTTAGCGACATATTATTACAAGAAAGACAGACCTCTCTTTTACCTCCTTATAGTTATTTAGCACTTATGCATGCCGAAGCCTTAAGTTCAGCTTATCCATTTGATTTTTTAAATGAAGTAAAAAATCAGGCTGAATTGCTTGGGAAAGAAATCAGCTTATTAGGACCAGTCCCTTCTTTACACCCTCGTCGAGCGGGTTATTATCGTTGCCAATTATTGTTACAAGCAAAACGGCGTAACGCTTTGCAGCATTTATTAGAGCAGATTATTAAACCCATTAGCTTACTTGCCAGTAGTCGTCGAGTTCGTTGGTCGCTTGATGTCGACCCTATCGAGCTTTTTTGAGTGAAAAACTTCTTTTATACGGGGTAAAGGTCTAGAATGTAGGCAAATAATGAACTAAAAAATAATCTCTTTATGACTATTAGTGTGTTTGATTTGTTCTCCATCGGTATAGGTCCATCGAGCTCGCATACCGTAGGGCCTATGAAGGCTGCCTGCGCTTTTGTGGAAAAGCTAGCGCTAGATAATGAATTATTTAATCAAATTAGTCGTTTACAGATTGAGCTGTTTGGTTCGTTGGCCCTAACTGGCCGAGGTCATGGTACAGACATTGCGGTTTTAAATGGCTTAGCAGGGCAACTTCCTGAAACAGTTGATCCCGATGAGGTTGCGCCACGCGCCAAAACAATTATAGAAAGCTGTAAAATTCAGCTGGCAGATGGAAAAGTTATCTCATTTTCTGAAAAAACCGACCTATTATTTCTACAAAAAGAATTACTGCCATTGCATACCAATGGCATGCGTTTTAGTGCCTTTAATGCAGAAGGAGTTCTTTTAGGCAGTCAAATTTATTACTCCATCGGTGGAGGTTTTATTGTCACTGAACAAGCGTTTGGTCAGCATCAAAAAGATGCTGTTCCAGTACCTTATCCTTTTGCTACCGCCATAGAATTGTTCAACATCTGTGAAAAAAATAACTTAAGCATTTCAGAACTTATGTGGGCTAATGAACAGCAATTAGCGCCGGATAAAGAAATACGCGCTGATTTATTGAAAATAGCGGATATAATGCAAGCCTGCGTGGATAGTGGTTGTCATGCGCAGGGGATATTGCCGGGGGAACTAAACGTCAGACGTCGGGCACCTGAACTTTTCAGAAAAATGAGCGAAAAGACAGCTTCGAAATTAGCGACGTTTCCAGGCTCATTATTATGGCCAACTATTTACGCGATGGCAGTTAATGAAGAAAATGCTGCTGGAGGCCGCGTAGTGACAGCACCAACCAATGGCGCTGCCGGTATTATTCCGGCAGTATTAACCTATTATCGGCGTTTTTATGAAGATGTTAGTGAACTATCGATCACTGATTTTTTATTAACGGCTGGTGCTATCGCTTTACTTTATAAAATGAATGCATCGATATCCGGTGCAGAAGTTGGTTGTCAGGGTGAAGTTGGTGTGGCTTGTTCGATGGCCGCAGGAGCCCTGACTGCAGTATTAGGTGGTACGCTCGAGCAAATAGAAAATGCCGCGGAAATGGCGATGGAACATCATTTGGGATTAACCTGCGATCCAGTTGCAGGCCTAGTTCAAATTCCCTGTATCGAACGCAATGGTGTCGGTGCAGAAAAAGCCATTAAATTGGCTTATTTAGCGTTAATGGAAGATGGGAAAAATAAAAAAGTATCGTTAGATAAAGTCATCGAAACTATGTTTGCCACTGGAAAAGATATGATGGCGATTTACAAGGAAACCTCTTTAGGTGGTTTGGCAAAAACACTCGCTGTGAATATACCGGAATGTTAATGCTATTTTTCGCTTAACCGACCGGCTGTTATTAATGTAGATATTTTGGCAATATAAGCAGCCCAGGCAATTTCCGTCACATTAGCTACAAGTTACAGAGCTGCCATTTATACCACAAGAAGAATTAGTTATTGTAACGTTACTACTTGTAGGGGTTAATATACCGAAACTATCGCTATCCGATGTTACGTTTAAGGAGCTATTCTCAATACTAACTTCACCACCCGCACTACTATCTAAAGCATAAGCTGGGGTAGTGTCGATTATATTATTACTCTCTTGGATCACATTGATAGTTGATTGGTTGACCATTATGCTACTATTATTATTTACAGCTGTTAAGCCATTTATGCTTAACAGATTAGCAACGTTACTCTCTACTGTAATAGAGGATCTATTCATGGTTAGAGCTCCACTCACATCCGCGGCAGCACCTATTAAGCGTGCTTTAATTGTAGATAGTGGTGCATCAATAATTAGATTAAGATTGGAATCATTCATAGTTAGAGTTCCATGGTCCACTGTAACACCAACAGCATTTACCTCATTAATATCTGAACCAAGAAGATTAACCACGGAATGATTTACTGTTACTGTAGAGGATGACGATACAATACCTGCGAAAGGAGATCCGGGTGGCGGCTGAGTGAGCGTATTATTTAGAGTACTATCTTGAATAAGGATATTACTACTAGATAGTGCTAACATAGCTATACTGCTCGTATTAATCTCGCTTCCTATAACAGCCGCTTGGCTGCCATCAAATACTACTCCGTTATTAAAAGAATTATTCTGGCTACCAATTTGGCTGCCATTAATGCTAACATTTGTTGCATTAGTACTCTGTAAGCCAGTGCTTATCGTTGCAGCTGTTGGCAACAGGATAATATTGTTCAGCGCATTATTGCTATTGAGAATAAAGGCACCATTAAACGTAGAACGTGTTGTGCCTGTTGTAGGTTGTGTAAAATCGGCCGTGCGTGAAGAAACACTTTGACCGGATTGTAGAGTAACACCGCTTGTTCCGTTAACAACATTTAAAGCATTATAAGATCCACCATTAAAGTAAATTAGAGTATTGGGCAATAAGGTATTTAACATGCTAGCGCCCAGATCAGTGAGATCAGTGGGTCCACAAGGGTTTTCAAACGTACAATTTGTCAGCGTTAAACCTATTCCACCATTATTAGGCCCACCTGTTTCACTAAAAAAAGCAATGTTATTGCTTATTAGGAAAAAGTCACCCGGTATAAGTTGCGGGGTGCCAAATCGAGACGGAATGGCAGACCCATGACCTAGTTCCGCTAAATAACGCTGTACGGGGTCAGTCATCCGTTCTTCTATCGCAGGGTTACTACGATGGATATGCGTACCGCCAAACTCTATGCCTAAACCTACAGCGCCGGTACTATGGCTTGAATTATCGTAGGTATAACTGGCAAAAACTTTGAAGTTACGTGTTAGCCAATATTCCAGCCCAGCTGCTCCACCCCAGAGATTACTTGTATGTGATAGATTAAAAAAATAACTACCGACATAAGCTTTTAAAGAATTACCGGAAAAAAGCTGATAACCCAGGCTTATATCCGCACCGTTACTGGCATATTGCGATTTAGAGAAAAACTCAATAAATTCAGAATGGTTAGTTTCACGAACGACGGGGTATTCTATGTTTGTGTGGCGATCTCCCATTGGAAAATAAGCATTTAGATGGGCATCCCAACGTGAACCTAAGGCTTCTATACCCGGATTTGCTACCCATAAGCGCGCATTGTTATCAATGCGCGTATACCCGCCAAATAGGTATAAACCTAAGATAGCGGCATCATTTTTAATCCAGCGATACCCTAAACCTAAATCCGCATAATTTTGATTATCTGTACCGTAAGCAATAGCGGGGTCCAGATAAAAATTATGTCTAGTGTCACCTGCCATTGGCAACATCAGATCCGCTGTGCCCACTGTATAGTCACTCGCATAAACATTGGCTGATAAGCGGGGAGGTAAGGAGAAGGTGTTAGCATTAGCGGTTGCTGTCCAAACCCCTAAATTAATCAAAGCAGCTAGGTAAGAAAAAAATGTACGGTAACTGTAACGATGCATTTGACTTCCTTGTTAGCATACCATTCTGAATGGAGAGTTAGAGATAACGCTACACTTAACTAAGTGCCTAACTCTAGAATATTAATTCTTTGTAAAATTATACCGTAGTAAAGTTAGTTATTTTTTCGTAGCGATCGCTTTTTATGTAAGGTATACAGTGTCAAAATAGGACCGGAAAGGGCATAACAGAAAAAGATCAAAAATAATATTTTAGGTGGATCCAGTGAGATGCCAACAAAAGCTAATACCACTAATAAAATTGCTACAAAAGGTACGCGTCCTTTGAGATCAATTTCTTTAAAAGAGTAATAACGTACGTTACTGACCATTAAAATAGCAATGATGATCGCTAATATGGCTGTCATCATGCTAACACCATCACCCAAAATTTCTGAATCAACACATAACCATACCATACTGGCTAACACACCGGCTGCGGCAGGAATAGGTAGTCCTTGAAAATAACGTTTATCGGCCACGGATACCTGTGTATTGAAACGCGCTAAACGTAATGCCCCAGCAGCTGCAAATATGAATGCGGCTAACCAACCTAATTTACCTAATCCTTCTAAAGACCAACTATAAATAACCAGTGCGGGTGCGACGCCGAAAGAAACCATATCCGATAAACTATCTAACTCAGCACCAAAAGCACTTTGTGTATTGGTTAAGCGTGCAACACGACCGTCAAAAAAATCCATAATCATAGCCACAAAAATAGCTACCGCCGCATAATTAAAATAACCTTCCATGGCTGTGACAATGGCATAAAAACCTGCGAATAAACCGGCGATGGTAAATAAATTGGGTAGTAAATAAATCCCACGGCGACGGTAAGCTAATTTTTCACCTTCTTCATGGTCACCATTGTTGCTTGCTTTATCCTCAGAAGTAGCCAATTTTTCTTCAGTAGAATGGAAAAGTTTTGCGTCATTTAAATTATTCATACTGGAATTCCTTGCAAGGATTTTAGCCGATAAATGATCTCAAGCGCTTCTTTGGGAGCCAATTGATCTGGATCCACTTGTTCGAGTAGAGACATAATATCAGGATTGACAGGAAGTTTCTGCGAGTTGATGCGTGGATTTACCGGGTCGTGATTGGTATGTGCAGAGTTCTTTTCAAGTTCGTTAAGTTTTTCTCTGGCGCGCTGAATAACTGGTTTGGGGACGCCTGCTAATTGAGCTACTTGTAGTCCATAACTTTGATTCGCGGGTCCTTGCTTGACAGTATATAAAAATACGATGCTATCGTTGTGTTCTCTTGCATCGACATGACAGTTGCTTATGACAGTGTTTTCTTCGGTTAAGCTAGTCAGTTCGAAATAATGTGTCGCAAATAAGGTGTAGGCTTTAACTTGTTTTGCTAAATATTCAGCGCATGAAAAAGCTAAGGAGAGCCCGTCAAAAGTACTGGTGCCGCGTCCAATTTCGTCCATAATAATTAAGCTTTGCTCAGTTGCATTATGCAAAATAGCGGCAGTTTCTGTCATTTCTACCATAAAGGTTGAACGACCACTAGCAAGATCATCAGCAGCTCCGATTCGGGTGAAAATACGATCAATGGGACCTATCGTAGCGCTTTTTGCAGGAACAAAACAACCTATCATGGCTAATAGGCAAATTAAAGCCGTTTGCCGCATATAGGTCGATTTGCCGCCCATATTTGGACCGGTGATGATTAATAAGCGTTGCTCAGTAGTTAAGTGACAATTATTGGCTATAAAAGGCGTGTCTAAGCTTTGTTCGATAACTAAATGTCGGCCTTCTTCAATATGGATACCTGGATTCTTACTTAATAAAGGACAGGTTAAATTGAGCGTCGTCGCTCGTTCGGCAAAGCAAGTTAGCACATCTAACTCAGCTATGGCATTGATTGTTTTTTGTAGATCAGTTAAATAAATGCCTAGCTTGTCGAGTAATTCGTCATAAAGCTTTTTTTCCAAAGTTAATGCTTTAGAACGAGCGCTTAAGGCTTTATCCTCAAATTCCTTTAACTCAGGTGTAATAAAACGTTCTGCATTCGTTAGTGTTTGTCGACGAATATAATGTGGGGGCACATGTTTGGCTTGTCCACGACTTATTTCGATGTGATAACCGTGTACGCGATTAAAACCAACTTTCAGTGTGCTAATTCCGGAGTGCTCTCTTTCACGTTTTTCCAAATCAATCAGATATTGTCCAGCATGATCACTTAAGTTTTGTAACTCATCAAGTTCAGCATGATATCCTTTAGCGATCATGCCTCCTTCACGCGTAACCGCAGGAGGATTTTCAACAATAGCTTGCTGTAATAAACAAAATAATTGAGGAAAAGTTTTTATCTGTTGACTTAATAAAATCAATAATTCGGATTTTTTTTTAGAGGTTTGAGCATTTAAACAAGGAGCAAGTTTGTTATGAATGTCTGGTAAAATGGCTAAACTCAAACGTAATTGGCTTAAATCGCGCGGCCTTGCTGATTTTAATCCGACCCGTGTAACGATACGTTCAAGATCACCGAGTGATTTTAACAATGAGTGTAAACTGATATAGCCTGGTGTAGCTAGTAAATCTTTTATGGCTGTTTGCCGCGCTTCTATAGTGAATATCTTGCGTAAAGGACGATGCATCCATCGATTGAGTAGACGACTTCCCATGGGCGTTGCCGTTTTGTCTAGGATGGACATCACAGTATTGCTTTTCTTTCCCTGTAAATTGAGTGTTAACTCTAAATTACGTCGACTCGTGGCATCTAATACAATACTTTCTTCGCGTCTTTCTATGCGTATTGGTTGAATATGTTTTAGTTGAGCGCGCTGTGTGTCTTTGACATAATTTAATAAGCAGCCGGTCGCTTGTAGTGCCAAAGGCAAATCCTGGCAGCCAAAACCACTTAGATCGCGCACTTGAAATTGTTGGGTTATTAAATGAGTTGCAGTATTTAAATCAAATTCCCAGGGTGGTCTGCGGCGGACAGGTTTATAAGATTTCAATATTTGTGCGTTTTTATATTCTTCGCTGATTAACAGTTCAGAGGGGTGAAGTCTTGCTAATTCACTTACCAACGCTTCTTCACCAGTAATCTGTAGAATGTGTATTTGTCCGCTTCCCATATCAAAATAAGAAAGTCCAAATTGTTCATTGTGGTTATACAGTGCCAGTAATAAGCTTTGATTATCGTCTAATAATGCTTCGTCGCTGAGTGTGCCGGGTGTAATAATACGGGTTACCTGTCTTTCCATCGGACCTTTGGATAGATTCGGATCACCTATTTGTTCGCAAATAGCAATCGATTCACCCAGTTTCACTAGTTTGGTTAAATAGGTTTCGACGCTATGAAAAGGTACACCCGCCATGGGAATGTCTTGACTAGCGGATTGCCCTCTCTTAGTTAACGTAATATTTAATAATTTTGCAGCTTTGATCGCATCTTCATAAAATAATTCATAAAAATCACCCATGCGATAAAATAATAATTTGTCTTTATGCTGCGCTTTTAATTGCAGATATTGACGAATCATGGGCGTGTGCTGCGCTAAATCGATGCTATTTTTCATAAGTCCTCTTGCAAAACCTTTGCTTTTTATTGGATTGTTCCATTAATTCTAACTTTTGCAATGTTAATTATTCGAAAAAAAATTTTTAAAAACTGGAAATTAATAGCTTGAGAGAAATTCCTTAATTAATTAATAGTTTAACCAAAATATAAGTTTAATTATACCGTTGATTAAGCAAATAGAATTAGTCGCAGATTGAAAAACTAGATTGTTCTATTTTAGTTAATTGAGGGTTTTTAGTGATAGATAAGAAAATACTAATTTGATTATTCATTATTTTAGATAATTTTTCTTTAAGAAATTGATAAAGCTGGTAAGCTAAAGCTTCGATAAGTTTAAAGGAGTGATCATCACAGAACCGTTGCAATTCATCAGCAAGGATTGCATAGCAAACCGTATCATTTAATTGATCATTGATACAGGCGGGTGGGAGGCTATCAAAACCCAGCTTTATTTGTACTGCAACCCATTGAGGCAAGCTACGTTCTTCGATTGTATGGCCTAGTTTAACCAGTAAATTAAGTTTTTCTAGTATTAATTGTGAATTCATGTGCGAAAAGCATAGCAAACTCGTATAAGTTTGGCTACTATAACCTCATTCAGCTCATATATGAATTAAGCAAAATAATAAGAGGTCCTTATGAATTATATCGATAAAACACTCTTGCCGGAAGAAAAAGTTATATACCGAAGTCATCCACATTGGATCGTTGTTTTTAGATCGCTAGTGGGTTTGATTTTAATTGCCGCATTTTTGATGATGGGGGTTCGCCATACCCTATTGATCATTAGTCTTTTTTCTTTATTAGGTTTTGCGGCTTTCCTGTCTGGCCTGATCGTTTATTATTCTTCGGAATTTGGCATAACTAATAAACGTGTCATCATGAAATCAGGTTTTATAAGTCGCTATGCTTTTGAAAATTCGTTGGATCGGATTGAAGGGATAGAAATTAGCCAAAGTATTATGGGTCGTATTTTTGATTATGGGTCAATTCGCATTCGCGGAGTGAGTGGGACCAATGAGTTATTTTCTGCTGTACGTTATCCTTTTAGATTTCGGTATAAGGTATTAGAAGAAATTGAACGACAAAAAAAGCTCAATAGTTGCTTCGTACCTGAATAAGTGGCCGCGCAACTCGCAATCCGCATGTATCTTAAATACATTCCGTTGCTTCATTTTACTGTGAGTTAACTCATTTAAAATTATTTTTCCATTGACGCAGGTAAGCGAATATTTCAACCGGAGTTGCAAGTTTTTTTCCAGTTCTTTTTTCTATGCGCAACTTTATTTCTGAATTATCACAACGTAAAAAAGGATTACTCAAACGCTCTTCTGATAACAGACTAGGTACGCTCGCTAGGTTTTTTTGGCGCAATTCTCGCGTTTTTTCGAGGCGTTCTTTGATATGAGCATTATTGGGCTCTACTGCCTGTGCAAAATGTAGGTTTGCTAGCGTATATTCGTGACCGCAATAAATCTGAGTTTCACTCGGAAGCTGAGCCAATTTATTCAAAGAATTCAACATTTGTTCGGCAGTTCCTTCGAATAATCGACCGCAACCTGCGGTAAATAAGGTGTCCCCACAGAATAAAAGATGGTTTCCATAATAGGCGATATGTCCTAAGGTATGGCCAGGAATAGCAAGTACTTCGAAAGCAGGCCAATTTGGCAGCTCAATTTTATCACCTTCATCGACTGGGTTACTTACTCCAGCTATTTTTTCTTTTCGAGGTCCAAATACAGGAACATTATGTAGCTTTAAGATAGAACGAATGCCATTAGTATGATCCCAATGGTGGTGAGTGATGAAGAGAGCATCAAGTTTAAGATTTAACTGTTTTAGTTGCGTAAGAACGGGTTTAGCTTCACCTGGATCGACAATGATACAATGTTTGGTTTCCTCATTAATAAGACACCAAATATAATTATCTTTAAAAGCCAAAATAGGTGATATTTGTATCGTCATAATCTTTCCTTAAAATTCTTTTATTTTTGTTAATTGTCATCCTAGAACAGTTAACCGAAAGGTAGGTTCAAGAGGAATTAAATTATTGATTTAGTATTTATTTCTCAGTCAGCTTTCTTGATGCCTGATGTCGGCGCTCACGCCGCTTACCGGCTTCCTCGTAACGCCTTATTTCATCGCTTGTCTCAGGAATAACTTTAGGGACATGCGCAGGACGACCATGCTCATCTGTGCCTACAAAAGTAAAATAGGCAGACACTATATGTCGCCGTATACCAGTACGATAATCTTCAGCAAGAACACGTACGCCGATTTCCATTGAACTGGTCCAACTACGGTTAATAGCCGCTTGAAAAATTAAAATATCTCCTCGAGTTGCCGGTTGCAAAAAATGCATCGCATCCACAGAAACAGTGACACAAGGCCTTTGACTGTGTCTCTCTGCAACCACAGAAGCGACTCTATCAAGTGTAGACATAACTAAGCCGCCAAACACGGTTTCTGTTGAATTCAAATCATTAGGAAATATTTTATAAGTGTGATCATGCACAGCCGATGCTGAAACGGTTTTTTCTTGTGGGATAGTCATTGGCCACCTCAATTTTTTTTTCATCAAAAAAATATTATAACTAATATAAATACATCTTATATTGTCTCACCAATATTTTCACCAAATTTCACTTTTCTTCCTGATAAATGAGCTAACCATTTCATACGATCGGGCGCGAATAAAATAATAACGGTAGAACCTAATTGAAATTGACCCACTTCTTGTCCTTTAAGTAAGGAAATTTTGTTGTCCAGATAATGCCAATGATAGATATGTCGTTTGGAAGCAGGAGCGATAATTCCTTCCCAAGGAGTATTGATGCTGCCAACAAGCATGGCGCCGACTAAAATAACCGCCATTGGACCTATAGGCGTAGAAAATAAGGTAATAACCCGCTCATTACGGACGAATAAATTTGGAAGCTCAGTTGTAGTTTGAGCATCTACTGAAAATAAGCGTCCTGGAACATAGATCATTTCTTTCAATTCACCGCTATAGGGAATGTGTACGCGATGATAATCTTGAGGCGCTAAATATAGGGTCGCAAATTTTCCTCCTTGAAACTGAGCGGCTAATTTCGCGGAGCCACCTAATAAAGCTTGTAAGTTATAGTCTATTTTTTTTGCCTGGATCAGTTGATTTTGCTTAATATCGCCAATTTGACTAATAGTGCCATCAACGGGCGATACGATATCTGCCGCATTGTTGGAGATGGGGCGTTTTTCGGGTTTTAAAGATCGGGTAAAAAAATGATTAAAATTAATATAATTTTCGGGGTTTTCTTCCTGTGCTAACATCATATCGACATTATAATGCCGGATAAATCCATGGATTAATCTATTTTTTATCCAAGTTTGTTTGCAGTTAGCAATCCATCCAGCAAAGCGGGATAGACCATGTTGGGGTAGTAACGATTGATAGCGGGTATGCAATTAATGCTCCTTAAGAATTTTGGCAAGCGAAATATTTGACCATTATAGCGCGGTCATTTTACTTCATGAAAGTCTGGACTATAGTTTTTTTTATGGATACCGAAGTATTGATTATTGGAGCAGGTCCTACTGGGCTGATGATGGCCTGTCAGCTATGGCGATGTGACGTTAAATTCAGAATCTTGGATAAACAACAGGATCGAGCGCATGAATCGCGAGCATTCGCCATCCAAGCTAAATCGATGGAAATATTTCAGAATTTAGGTATTGCTGAGGAATTTCTTAAGCTAGCGCGTTCTAATGTGGATTTTGCATTTTTTATTAACGGAAAGAAGCAAGTAGAAATCAATTTTCAGCATTTTCAGCATCAAGACACTCCTTTTCCTTCGGTATATTTTCTATCACAAACGGAAACCGAACGTATATTGATTGAATTCTTGGAAAAAAAAGCTATTTACATTGAGCGTCAAAAAGAATTGATTACTTTTACACAAGATATTAAGTGTGTACAGGCGACTATTAAAGACAACATTGGCGGGAGCACGGAAAAAATTAAGTGTGCCTATATCATAGGTTGCGATGGCGCACATAGTAACATACGTCATACACTTAATTTTTCGTTTGAGGGAAATGCTTATCCTCAAATTTTTAATTTAGTTGATGCGAGTATTGAATGGCCTTATTCGCGAAACAAATTTCTTTTCTTCCTCGGAAAAAATGGCGTCTTCGTGCATATTCCGCTTACTGAGCAAATTAGTCGCATTATGTTGGCAAAACGCGCTGGTCATGCTGAAGAGAAGCTATCTACTCCGAACTTAGTTGAATTAGAGCATCTGGCCAGTGTGCTGACCCAAGTGCCGGTGAAATTAGTTAATCCAGTTTGGATTTCCCAATTTCGTTTACATCATCGTGGTGTAACCAAGTACTATCAAAACCGTGCTTTCCTTGTAGGGGATGCAGCACACATTCATAGTCCCGTAGGTGGTCAGGGTATGAATACTGGAATACAAGATGGCACTAATCTGGCGTGGAAACTCGCTTTAGTATTGAAAAAGGGTACTAGCGATAAATTATTGGATACCTATGAAGCAGAAAGACATCCAGTGGGAAAAATTTTATTAAAAACCACGGATCAGTTTTTTTCTTTACTCACAGCAAAAGGGTACTTAATTTCCAAGTTACGAAATTGGCTATTACCTTTTATTATTACATTTCTTTTTTCTAAGAAAAATTTAGAAAAGCGTTTATTCTGGTTCATGTCGCAGTTGAACATTCACTACGCTAAAAATCCGTTTAACTACGAGGTCATAGAAAAATCTTACCAAGTATTTAAAGGAGGGCCATGTCCGGGATATCGCGCGCCCAATGCACCCGCTAATTCATCGAACCTATTCAAATTAGTAAGCCACAAGCCTTTTAATATACTTTATTTTGAGACTAAAAAGGAACAAACCGATAAGCACATAGAAAAAATAAATGTTTTTATAAAAAATAATCGAGACTGGATGCAAGTTCATGTTTTCGTATTATCTCCAGCTAACCAGCTACTTTTCAAACGTTATGGTGTGATTTCATCTGCAATGTATGTTGTCAGGCCTGACGGCTATATAGGATTTCGAATTAATTCAAATAACTATTTTTTATTAGAAAAATATCTGAAGAATTTTTTCAAATAAAAGACAAACAGATTTTTTTAATTTTATCTCCCCCTAATCGAAAGCTTACAAATCTGTAAATATTTTGACCAAATACTCACTTCGCTATATAATTAGCGCATTTAAACCCGTTATTTGGAACATTAAACAATGTTTAAGAAATTCTGGCCTATTTTTCTAGCCTTATTATTGATCACCTCATTAACATCCGCTAAAGAAGCGTTTACCTTAAAGGCTAGAACCGGAGAATTTACTATTGATCCAGTAACTTTGGCTATTTCGGTTGCTCCTAGCGAAGATGCAGCAGCGATTAGTTTGACACAAGAAGAGCGTCCGTTTGACGAGGTAAAAGATCTAAAAGTCGATAGTAAAACAGCTCAATGGACTTACCCGCATCTTAAAATGCAAGTTAATGTTGTTGTAGATGAACAAGGCCTAAAATTTTCTTTCAAAACCAATAAAGAACAAATCTTTCAATGGCCTATAGCAGGATTAACCCCACAAGCTAAAGCTTTGGTTATTCCAGATGGAGAAGGTTTATATATTCCCAATCACGATACCTTCTGGCGTAAAGAATTTAATAAATATCCTAGTTTAACCTTAAGCATTCCTTTCTGGTCAATAGAATATCCTGATGAAAATTATGTAAGTTATATTTGGGGTGACCATGATGTTGATACTGATGCGCAAGTTCGTGAAAAACAAGCCCAGCTTTACGTGATAAACGAACACCATTTTTTAAAAAGATCACATTTCCCTGAATATACTTTATTAGTACATTTGACTGGGGATAGTCCGATTAGTCCCGCGTTGGACTATCGAAATTTACTAATAAATGAAAATAAATTTGTTTCACTCAAACAAAAAATTCTAGAAAATGCCAATGTGAATAAATTACTAGGCGCTTTCCATATTTGGGTGTGGGGTGACGGTAAAAGCTTAGCTATGTTGGATGAGTTGGAAAAATTAGGTATTAAGCATGCTTTAATAAATTATGATGCTAGCCCGGTTCAGGATGGCGCTAATATTGAAAAAGAATATATTCGTAAAGCTGAAAGCATGGGTTATTTAATAGGGCCTTACGATAGTTTTGATAATGCTCAAAACCCAAAAACTTCAGATAGTATAACTTCAACCTGGCCGAATCACTTGTGGCCAGAAGCCTGTATTCGAAATCCCAATGCATCTGTTCTAACTGGGTTTGCAAATCGTGGCTGCTATTTAAGTTCAGAGGCACTTCGGCTAAGAGAATCTAGGCAGAAAAATATCGCAAACCAAGTCGAAACAATGTTGAATAAAGGGGACAATACACTGTTCTTAGATTGTGATGCGGCCTATCCACTTTATGATGATTATTCAAAACATCATCCTATGACACGTGGGCAAGATTTAAACAATCGCTTAGAACGGATGCGGTTTATTTGTAGTACCCAAAAGATAGTGTTGGGTTCTGAAACAGGATTGTCTTGGGCAAATCCGACTATCGCTTATAATAATGGTGCTTTCTTGGCATTTCCAGAAGCCTTTTGGCCTGCTTTAAAAGATAAGCAACATTTTGGTGTTTGGTGGCCTAGCAATGCTCCAAAAGTTCTATTCCAACCTTATAATGCACCGGATAAATTCATTCGTGCCTCTTACAATCCACGTTATAGATTGCCATTGTACGAAGCGGTATTTCATGACTCAGTGATTACAACGGATAGATGGGAACTGAATGAATTAAAGATTCCTGCAATTAGAAAAACTAAAGCATTATTACAAAATCTTTATAATGTTCCTCCAATTTGGGTATTAGATCAAAAAACATTACAAAAAAATAAAAAATACTTTGCTGCTTACTATAATTTTTTCTCTCCGCTACATCAAATGACTGGTTTAGAAGCGTTGACAACATTTGATTGGCTAACTGATGATCATTTAGTGCAACAAACACAATTTGGAAATCGACTTATCTTAACCGCTAATTTTTCCGATAAATTCTATGAAGATATAGCGCCCCATTGTATTCAAGCCGAATGGAAAGAAGATGGTAGTAAATCTTTATTTTGTCCAAGAAATTAATTTTTTATACTAGATCTTTTTATTTATCTAATTTAATCTAAGCCACTTCAGTTTACTAAAAATAATAAAAAAATACTGAGTGGCTTGTCGTAACAAATTTATTTCAATCTGGAATGAAATAAAAAAATTTCCTAGCTTTATGGGTAAGACGACCGCAGTGGATCAGTTAAATGATACCACCGCCTTTCCTTGGTTTTTGAATTTCTCCAAAAATTTTTCTGCAGATTATCGTAAATGTAAGAGTAATAGTTGGGATTATTTAATTTCTATTCATGACTTTAAAAATTCTGATGAGTATATGAGTCCAATTGAACAGGATCCAGTATATAAAAGATTCTATTTAATACGAAAGTATAATGAACGCTTATTATTTTACTCTAAAGATAAAACCAATCCTTGGATCATTGACGATCGAGACGATGCTTGTGTAATTCTACATAGAAAAAACTATTTCGAATTTGAAAATAGTTTATCAATTATAATTGATAAAGAAATAGAAAAGAAAGTTTTTAATAAAACTTTATTAACCAAAAAAGAAATTCAATTAGAAAGAAGGCGGCTTTCTCATCTCGCAAAACTAGCGCTGTTAAAAACATATAAAGACGAGAGTTTAACAGAGTCTGATATTGCTACATTGATAACCAATTTGGATAGCCAAGCCGTTATTAACCAGTTTCAGTGGCTTATGAATTCAGAAGTAAATTATGGTTCGATTCAGAATGAAATAAAAAAATTAAAACAACAACAAGAAAAAATAGCAAAAGAATTAAGCGTTTATTTTTTAAAAGAAACTGAAGTTATAAAGATTTACTCGATTACGTCGATTTGGGAAAAAATAAACAAATTCGTAATTAAAAACAAGCCGATGCAATTTTTTTCGTTGTTTTGGTATGGATTGAGTACTCACGCCAATTTATTAAGTTGGATTAGTTTTTTACTGCTATTTTTTTGCTTATCATTATCAAACTATCCAATCATTTTTATAATATTAGGTATATCCTTAGGTAGTTATCTGATTTTCCGACTTGTATATTTAGTTAAAAAAGAATCAGTAATCTTTCCGAAAATATCCACAATCGAAGCCGAGCAGATTTTAGATCGGGTAAAAATAGAAGTATTCAATGAAGAAAAAAGCAAAAATGAATTTAAATTAATTCATCAGATAGTTTATGATTTATTCAAGAAAGACATAAATTTAAATGAATTTTTAAATTCACTTTCGAACATACAGAAGAATTTTGATCCCATTTATCGACCCTCATTAAATAGCTTAGAGTCCAAACTTTATCAGTATTTAACAGAAGTCTATCCTAAAACACAGTTTATAGCTTCATTAACGATTAATTTAAGCAGTATAGTACTTTATACTTATTTATTAACTTGGGCTATGCATAGTGTTTTAATGATCTTAGGCGCGATTAGTTTTGCAACTATTGTCGCTTCTCCTCTAGCGGTTGGGGTTTTAATTTTAATTACGGCTAGTTTTTTTCTGATAAGTCATCTTTGTGAATTTCGTTCGAGAGAAGATCTCTATCATCGAACTATTTCAAATAGAATTAGTGAGAAAAGTGAATATTCATTTAGAGATAAATATGGAACACAGCAAATTATTCGAATAGAAAAATGGAAAAAATTTGAATATCTACAGGATAATATCAATTTTTTAGAAATTGGGTTTAAAACTTTTTTTGAAAAAAATAAACTAGACAATTTAAATAATAAATTTTACTATTTATTTAATAGCTATGTGCTTAAAAAAAATGTTTATAATTCTTACGAACAAGATCAGGTATTAGGTGACGGCGGAAGTTTTTTCAAAAGTATTAAAAAGTTTTTGAATCGATTTTTCGCATTCTCTGGAGGAGGTTTTTATGGATATAACTTAACTCAACAAATTGTATGGAAGAGTAATCTAGGAATTCATACGCTTGTTAAGACGCTGACTTTACCTATTTTGTTAATATTCGTTCATTTAATTATTATAAATGGTATAGCTAATCTCATTACCTATCACTTGCATAGTAGACAGCGAAATCGTTTTGAAATGGCAAAAAATTTAGATAGCAGATTAGAAGTTTTAGAGCAAGCGAATAAAAAGCTATTATATCTAGCAAGCCTTTTAAGTTTAGAGCTTAAGCATTCACCTAATCCAGTTGTTGATTTGAGCGCTAATCTAGAAACAGCATCAGATTTATTGTTATCCAATACAAATATTCTCTCCCAAAAAAAAACTAATCATTTTTGTTTTTTTAAAGGGAAACATCAAGAAATAAATCCAAATAAAAAAAATGAAATATCACGTTCAATGCTAAATATATAGAACTTGAAGTTTAAAATATTAAAAATTAATTTTAAATAATCTTTTATAATACTAGTTTTATGTTAGGCTTAATTAATATGAATTCAGGATTTCTGCGACAGAAAAATTTTATTGCCCTTAGCTCTGAATTCGCATTATACTTTTTAATTAGAACATTATTAGTTTGCTAGATGAGGGATTTTCTATGGGATATACAATTACTGTTGGAGCTGATAAATCAGTTTTATTGTCAGACAACGACCAGATTAATAAAAATAAGATTCTTTTCTTAAAGAGTCCCAATAAGAATCTCAATGCTCTGGAGGAGAAGCTTTCTATTTTACAAGAGTCTCCTTCTATTCTAATTACTGAAAACACAGAATGGTTTTCTATAGAAACAGAAGAGCCTATTCAAGAATTTGTTGATTCATTAAAAAACTTGAATTTTTTGGAGCAAGATATCTACGAAAAATTACAGAGTTTGTTTCCCGTTAATCCAGTAGGCAATCAACTCTATAATGCGATTAAGGACTATGTTGTTAAAAGTTGTAACAGTGATGAACTTCATTTTACAACCTATTCGTTTGCAGAACGATGTTTACGTTTCCTAATCGCTTTATTAACTTTACCTATATCTATTTTTAGAATGCACCTAGTTAATGAAGGAGAGATAGCTTTAGTGTTATGTTCTGGAAAAGCTGAAATTCTACCGCCAGGGTGGCATGTCATGCTCGCGCCCACCACTGAATTTGTTGGTAAAAGAAGAATAGACGAGCCTTACATTCAGCATGGTGCAATGAAATTGGTTCGGGTTCAAGAAGGTCAGTTAGGTTATGCTCAGGATACTAAGGCGGGAAAGCATTTATTCTTGACGCCAGGGTTCCATATGATCCCCCTTGCTACGACCAAATTTATTAAATTTTTAGATTTAGAAAGGGAAATCAATGAACTAGATCCTGGCAAGTTGGTTTCAATTAGGACAGGAACAGAAGGGGTTGTTTATGATGAGGAAGGACGGCTAGTGATGAAAAAGCCAGGAGTTCATTTTATCGTCCCGCCTTCTAAACTAATAAAAATTATATCGACTCAAGATAGTATTATGGAATTGCCAGATGCTACTTATGAGAGTAGCGATTATGTGCCCCTGAAAATCAAGGCTGATGTATTTTATAGAATTACTAATACTGAAAAAGTATGTAAGAAAATTGATCCTAACCTGCTGGATAAATACATTCATGATACAGCGATAGCTACTTTAAGCGGTATTATTCGAAATTCTACCTTTAAAGAAATTGGCCAAAGTTCTACGCCTGCCTATAGTGGTTCTAATTCGAGTACTCAGCAAGATTTAAATAATTCAGAGTTATCCCCGCCCCCCTATTCTTTTTATTCAAAAGTGCATGATGCCTTTATTCGGGAATTGCAGCGTCATGGGATCCATGATTTAGGAATAGATATCTTTAATATTAGAATTGAATCGTTAAGCATACAGGATCAGGACTTAGCTAAGACTATTGCTTCACAGTCTCTCCTGTTTGTTGAAACGCAAGCTAAATTAGCTAATATGGAAGCTGGCAATCAAATTCAAGAGTCTGATGCTAAACAAAAGGCAAGTAGCCGACTTATTGAAGCACAAGCACAAGCAACGGCTATTACAATGCAAGCAAATGCTGAAGCAGAGGCTATTGAGATCAAAGCAAATGCCGAAGCAAAGGCTATTAGAGTAACAGGAGAAGCACACAATCAAACTTTAATAGGTAAATGGAAGGCTTTAGCAGCGGGGGGTAAGGCTGTGGAAGGTAATCCTACAGCGCAGCAAGCTGGGTTGATGCAGGTAAATAATGAACAACTAACAGGTGTGCAAAAGGTAATTTATTTACCAAGTACAATGAGGCAAGACATAACAGGAGGTCTTGTAAACTGTGGGATTTTTGGTGGGAATAATGATAATCCTGCATTGAATTCGGCTAGTTTTTTGCCGCAAAACACAGAGCATCAAAAGGTTTTTACACAGTAAATATATTCGAGTCTGTAAATAAAATTATGTAATTAGTAAGGCAGGTTCAGTAACTAAGGCAAATTGCGAGGTTATTGAAAAACACATATGGAAAAATTCGCCGCTTGTTAATAATCAAGGCGATTTATTGCCGACTTTAGAAGAAACAAAATTCATTAACGAACTCATAAATCAATAAATTTGGCAAAGTGGATAGTTTAGTTTATAACTTTCTTTAAGCTTTATGGGCAAGAAGTTAAATATTGAAGGAAGTTGTTTTGGAAATTTACTTAGTCGGTGGGGCAGTACGCGATCAATTATTGGGTTTTCCGGTAAAGGAACGTGATTATGTCGTCGTGGGCGCGAGTCCAGAGGAAATGTTAAAGCAAGGCTTTCGTTTGATTGGTAAGGATTTTCCAGTCTTTCTTCATCCTAAAACTCACGAAGAATATGCATTAGCGCGTACAGAGCGCAAAATTGGGCCTGGTTATAAAGGTTTTTCCTGCTATGCAGCGCCTGACGTTACGCTTGAGGATGATTTACAACGTAGAGATTTGACGATTAATGCAATGGCGCAAAATAGCAGTGGTCATATTATCGATCCTTTTCAAGGCCAGAAAGATATTGATAATAAGTTATTACGACATGTCTCTCCTGCCTTTAGCGAAGATCCGGTACGTATTTTACGCGTAGCACGTTTTATGGCGAGGTTTGCGCCATTAGGCTTTCGAGTGGCTAAAGAAACCATGGAGCTAATGAAAGCCATGGTATCTATCGGTGAAGTGCAGGCGTTGGTTTCAGAACGAGTTTGGCAAGAATTTTTCAAAGCGCTCACTGAACCTGCGCCACAAGCTTTCATTAAAACTTTGTATGAATGCGGCGCATTAGCGGTGTTATTTCCCGAACTGCAAGAATTATATGTGCAATATGAACGTATAGCGGATCCACGCTCTCTAGGGCAACATAGCTATTTAGCTGTTTTGGAAAAAGTGGTGGCGTTGACTGATGATCCGCAAGTACGTTTCGCAGCAATACTATGTGATTTAGGTAAGGGTGTTGCAAAAGAAGAAACCGAAGGGGGAATTCATAAGATACAAGCATTATGTCAGCGCTATCGTATACCTCGTGCCTATGCTTCACTTGCTGTCACAGCGGCAGCCTATCATCTACTTTGTCATCGCGCTTTAGAACTAGATGCTCAATCTTTGTATAGGTTACTAGAGAAAACTGATGCGTTTAGACAATCTTCCCGCTTAGATCAGTTTTTATTGGTTTGTGAAGCAGATTTTCAAGCTTATTCTGGACTAGGCAAAATTATTTATTTGCAAAAAGATAGAGTGTTAGCGGCTTTTGCTGCGGCTAAAAAAGTATCTGCAAATAGGATAAAAAAATCGGGTATTACTGGCGCAGCGTTAGGGAAAAAACTAGTTGAGCAGCGTGTTAAAGCCATATCAAATTTTTTGCGAGAAACTTAATACCGCTATCAAAAATTCAAGTGCGAAAATTATACTTGAGCTCTTAGATAATGATCCATAATGACTAAAGCCGCCATTGCGTCAACAATAGGGACAGCTCGCGGTAGAACACAAGGATCATGTCTGCCTTCAGTCACTAGCTCTACCACTTCGTTTTGTAAATTAAGTGTTTGTTGCGGTTTACTAATGCTCGAAGTTGGTTTAAATGCGACACGAAAATAAATATCTTCACCAGTGGAAATACCGCCTAAGGTGCCGCCGGCATGATTCGAAGTAAATGTTGGTTTACCATTTTTAATAAGCATTTGATCATTGTGTTCACTACCACGCATACCGGCTCCCTTGAATCCTGAGCCAATTTCAAATCCTTTTACAGCATTAA
Source organism: Rickettsiella endosymbiont of Aleochara curtula (assembly GCF_964030935.1). Classification (NCBI taxonomy): domain Bacteria; kingdom Pseudomonadati; phylum Pseudomonadota; class Gammaproteobacteria; order Legionellales; family Coxiellaceae; genus Rickettsiella; species Rickettsiella endosymbiont of Aleochara curtula. The sequence continues at coordinate 956,963 of NZ_OZ034990.1, read as the reverse complement.
TGCTTAGCATGGCTTTACCTAAATCTGCGGATAATTTATCAAAAACAGGTTCACCTAATCCTGGGGCGACATGACGTATCACACATTTGATAACGCCACCGATGGAATCACCTTCTTTTTTTACATTTTCCACTAATTGGATCATTTGCTCAGCTAAAATAGGGTCTGGACAACGAATCATATTGGTTTCAACTTGCCTTGGAGTTACCGTTTGATGATCGATCTGCGTAGACAAATGCCCGACTTGCTCTACGTAGCTAATAATTTCAATATTTAATTTTTGCTTTAAGAATTTTTTTGCAATAGCTCCCGCAGCGACTCTAGCCAATGTTTCTCTAGCACTAGCACGGCCACTGCCACGAAAATCACGTCGCCGATATTTCATCATATAGGTAAAATCAGCATGTGAAGGTCGATATATATTTTTTAATGTTTCATAATCTTCTGGCCGCATATCGGCATTATAGGCTAGCAGTAATATCGGTGTACCTGTGGTTTTTCCCTCAAATACACCGGATAATACATGAATGGTGTCGCGTTCATTTCTGGGGCTAGTAATATGACTTTGTCCTGGTTTGCGCCGATCTAACTCTAATTGAATGTCGTGTTCTGAAATTTCCAATCCTGGGGGACAGCCATCAATTATCACTCCCACAGCTCCGCCATGTGATTCGCCGCAGCTGGTTATTTTAAATAATTTTCCAAAAGAATTGCCGGCCATGTTATTCCTTAATTGTTTTTTTTATTGCTAGTTTAACGATTTTATCGGTAACAGGATGAACATAATTACCATTATTTATATAGATACTGCTAATGTCACTTAATAGTGTGTAATGTACTTTCCCTAATCGAACTTTTTTATCGATTTTTGTTGCTTGCAGGATTTCTGCTGGATTATATTTTTGTAGATCTTTTCCATAAATGCCTAACTGTGCGAGCAGTTTTTTTATTATTAATAAAGCTTTGCTATTTAATAAATCTAATAAATAAGAAATATTTGCTTCAACTAATATGCCATAAGCCACGGCATATCCATGCAATAAGGTATAATTTGATAGCTTTTCTAAGGCATGGCCGATAGTGTGGCCAAAATTGAGAACGCTACGCTCACCTTGTTCTTTTTCATCTCGACCTACAACAGCGGCTTTAATTTTAACTGCTTTGGTGACAATTTCTTTCAAATATATGGCGCTTCCTTGGATAAGATACCTAAGATGTGATTCCGTGTAATGCAGGCTTTTTGCATCATAAGTTAAAAACATTTTAATGGCTTCTATTAAACCATTAATTATATTTTTTTTGGATAAAGTTTTTAATAATATAATATCGATAACAACACACAGAGGTTGATAAATAACCCCTATCAAATTTTTACCATATATCGTATTGATGCCCGTTTTTCCGCCGATACTACTATCCACCATAGCTAATAAAGTAGTTGGAATTTGGATGTAAGGAATGCCGCGTAAATAAGTTGCAGCAATGAATCCAGTCAGATCTCCTACAATCCCACCACCTAGGGCAATAATTAACGTATCCCGATTACAACCATGTAACTGCATGTTATTTTCTAACATTTGTTTAGTTTTATAGGTTTTAAATTTTTCACCTGCTGGGAACGAAAATAATAAATTTTTGTAGCCTGCTTGCTGCAAACATTTTTGTAATTCTAAGCCATAAAGTTTTTTCACAGTATGGTCAGTAATAATAACTATTTGTTGGAATGCTAAGCTTGGTAACCAAGCAGAAAAATCATATAAATTAGCTCCAATAATAACAGGGCAGTTTATGCTTTGTTCGACAGGCATGGGCATAGAAATTTTATTTAACATGATTGTACTTCTTGGGCTAAGGTAAGTAATAGATTTTCGGTTTGTTCCCAATTTAAACAAGGATCGGTAATCGATAAGCCATTTAAGTCGATAGAAGTAGAATTACAAGCTTCAAGCTTTTGATTTCCTTCCTTTAAATAACTCTCTAGCATGAAGCCTTTCATTAAACGGCGTAATTCCGGAAACATTTTTAAGTACTGCATAATCTCAGAAATAGCAGTAAGTTGTGCTCGATGATCTTTTTTTCCATTAACCAAGCTATTATCATGGCTAACATCAATAACCACCGCTGGGTTTTTTATTTGCTGCGCCAGCATAGGTTGCTTTATAGATTCAAGATGTGCGCGCGAATAATTTGGCATTTTATTGCAACCACGCAAAACCAAATGGGCGTAGGGATTCCCAGGTGTTCGTATTTCATAGCCATGCATAGCAGCGATATGTGAATGCTGTGCAGCGACGACGCTGTTGATACTCACATCAATAGCACCATGTGTTGGATTTTTCATGCCTACAGGACAATCTGCAGCGGATGCAAAAATTCGATGTTCATGATCTTCACTACTTCTAGCGCCAATCGCAAACCATGAAACTAACTCTAGAAACCCGCGTGAATTATGTGTAAATAGACATTCATCAGCGATAGGTAATCCGATTTCCACAATCTTAACCATCATCTCGCGAACATAATGCATCCCTGCTTCAATATTAGGTTCAGCATACGGATCAGGTTGATTAAGCGGGCCGGTCCAACCTTTGGTGGTGCGTGGTTTTTGAATATACACCCGCATAACAATTTTTAATGATTGCTTGACGCGCTCATTCACTTTTAATAAACGTTCTGCGTATTCCAGCACCGCAGCCTTGGGCCATGCTGAACAGGGACCGATAATCATTAATAAGCGACGATCTTGACCGGCTAAAATATCCTTTATTTCTCGCCTGTCGAGCATAATTTTTTGGTGTCCTTCGGCAGATAAAGGACATAACTGAATAATCTCTTCTACGCGAGGTAATTTTTTAAGTTGTACATAATTCATAAAAAAATCGCTGTTTGGTCTTGTATTAATATTTTTCTAAGTTTTTTTATAATCGTCGGCGTAAGATATTGACCGGTTAGCAATTCGATTTGTTTCAATCCTTGACCTATAAACATATCTAAACCAGAAATAATGTTTGCGCCTTGTTTTTTTGCTTGTTTTAACAGTGGAGTCATTAACGGGTTGTAGACCATATCAAACACAACTTGCTTTGGATTAAATGCATATACTGGTAGCGGTGACGTATCTACATTTCGGTAAAATCCAAGGGGTGTCGTGTTGATGATGATATCGATCGACAGACCATCTAGTTCATTACTGGTAACAACTTTTCCACCAAATTTTTTTGCTAAAACCGTTGCTTTTTTTGATGTTCTATTTATCCAAAAAAGTTGGGCTTGGTTTTTTTTGAGAAAATAGGCCGCGCCTCGCGCCGCACCCCCTGCACCAATTATCAGAACTTTTTTATTGCCGACGGCGATATGGCGTAAGGCAAAATTGATTCCATCAATATCTGTATTGTATCCATACAATTTCCCATCACGTTGAATAATGGTATTGGTCGCTTGTAATTGCTTGACTTCATCACTGCAATGATCGAGATAGTTAATTGTTTTTTCTTTAAAAGGTGAAGTTACCGCTGTGAGTGTAATCCCTAATGTTTTTATTACAGTTATCAATGATTTAAGCGGTAGCAAGCGGGGCTGTGCTAAGAAAATTGCATTGATCCCGAGTAATTGATAGCTAAAAGCATGTAACATAGGACTTTGCGAATGTTCTAGTGGATAACCAATCACCATGTTTAATTGTGTTTTGCTGTTTATTTTCATGATTTTAAATATTCTATTAAGGTATTCAACGCTTCTCGATAACCTTGTTCTTTCTTACCGTTTATGACTTTTATACAAGCCGGTGCAATGACGGATTGTTTTCTCCACGCTTCGCGATGCTGCGTATCAGATAAATGTACTTCCACAACTGGTAAACCAGTATCAATTAGAGCGTCATGTAAACCATAGCTATAATGCGTAAATGCCCCTGGATTAATAATGATGCCCACGCAATATTTACTTTCCGATTGCAATTTATTAACTAAATTACCTTCATGATTTGATTGATAGGAAATGATTTTAAATCCGTGTTTTTTCGCTTCTTGAGTAGTGATAGCGTCAATATCTTTGAGCGTTAAATTGCCGTAATGCATGGCATCGCGTTGACCTAAAAGGTTCAGATTCACTCCATGTAATAGCAATAACTTAGACATAGTGGTTTTGTTCCGTGTTCATTTGCAGATGAAAAAGCGCCTCGTTGACAGCGTGATCGATAGAATGGTTGTTATTGATAGTAAAAGCTGCCAATTTTCGGTAAGTTTCACTGCGTTCATCCCATAAGCGACTAAATGATGTATAGCAATCTTCATTCGCATCAAAATAACTAGGACGACCTTCGATCATAATGCGCTCAAATACGATGCCACGTGGTGCGACTATATGCAGTAAACGATACGGTTTTAGCAGGTCTTGATTGGACTGACTTATCGTCGTGCCGCCACCTAAAGAAATCACGCAGGCCGGTAATTTAAGTGCTAAATGTAATGCTTCTGACTCTAATTGGCGATAATAATTTTCGCCATGTGATTGCATAATTTCGCGACAAGAAAAAGTTTCGAGAAAATATTTCTTATGTAACATTTCGACTTCTCTGTCGAGATCAATAAAGCGTTTATTAAGTGCTTTTGCTAAATGTCTACCTATCGTTGTTTTACCCACGTGTTTAAATCCGATCAGAATGATCGGGTTATTAGTGTCGGTGTTTTTCAAACTTATGTTTGCACCTATTTTTTGCATGGAGATAACAAAATCAGGATAGGTTTTGTTAATGGCTATTGCGTCTGTTATCAATGTTGTTCCGCTTGCGATCATTCCAGCAATTGTAAGTGCCATTACCGTACGATGATCACCAAATCCCTTTACCAAACTGCCTTTTAAATTACTTTGGTGTACGATGATTCCATCTGGATTTTCTTCGATTTTTGCACCCATTTGTCTTAGCCCGGATGTTATCGAATGAATGCGATCGGTTTCTTTAATTCGGGCGTGGATGACATTATAAATTTCAGTTTTGCCGGTTGCTTGTGTGCCTACGACGGCCAAGGTCGGTAACAGATCGGGTATATCATTGGCATCAATTCGTATTCCCGTTAATGATTTGTTGCCTCTAATTTTTACATTATTTCGACCCACCTCTATATTTGCGCCCATGTCCTGTAAAATACTTATTAATCGTTTATCTCCTTGACCATCATTATTGTTTAATCCTAGTATTTTCACTTCTCCTGGAATAAGCGCTGCAGCAGCAATCAGGTAAGATGCTGAGGAAAAATCGCCGTTGATCCGTGTATGAACAGGTTTATATTCTTGCTTTCCAGGGATATGAAAAATATCTATATTAGCAACATGTTGATGCGTGTAAATGATTCTTTGTCGTTGCAACCAATCCAGCGTCATATCAACATACGGACGTTCATGTAAATCTTTTACCGTGACGACACTATGGTTTTCAGCGCATGGTAATCCCATCAATAAAGCCGATAAATATTGAGAACTAATGCCTGCTATCTCAGTAACTCCGCCTTTTAATTTACCCCGCACTAAAAGCGGTAAATGCCCTTCGTCACCAATATACTGGATATGCATGCCCAGATTATTTAATGCATCGACCAATGGTTTAATGGGTCTTGCCTGCATTTGTTGGCCACAGCGAAGCAGGATAGGGCTAGTATAATTTTTACGTAATCCTAATAATGGCAGTATAAATCGCGTGGTTATACCTGAATTTCCGGTGTTAATTTCAGTGGCCGCAGGGCTGAAAGGAATCCCTTTGCTCTGTATAGTGAGCTTATGCGCTGTTAAATGAATGTTTGCTCCTAATGCCTTACATGTAGCGATAGCCGCTCGTGCGTCATCACAGCTCAATGGATTAAACAAAGTCGATTCTCCCTTGGCAAGTAATGCAAATAGCATGCCGCGGATACTTTGCGATTTCGAGCTAGGTGAGAGGATACTCCCACTTAAAGCTATGCTTGGATTTACGATAAGCGTCATTTTTCGTTACTCATTATTGACTATACTCTTGTAACGTTGTATCATTACAAAAGTATATCATAACGAGACTTTACGAATGATGCAAGCTTTACCCTTCGATGAATTTCAGCAGTACGCCAAAGATGCCCAGCGTGTAGCGGTTTTTAAAGAGATTCCTGCTGATCAGCTAACTCCCACCCAGATTTATAGTCTGTTGAAAAAAGTCTATGCGACAGAAGGGGCTATGTTTGAGGATCTCCATCAAAGAGATGTCGTTCGTTACTCTTTTATATGCTTTGAGCCTATTGCAAGCCTGAGTAAAAATGATGTCGATGATAATCATCCATGGGTAGAGCTTCGGGATTTACAGTCACGTCTAAGCTTTGCAACGCGATCCAAAGTTGCCGATTTAATTACTAGCGCAATAGGTTTTATTACTTATGATGCGGTGCGTTATTTTGAAGAAATATCTGCCCATCAAGTCGTTGATAATGGATTGCCATTAATCGAATTTAATTTTTATGCTCTAAATCTTAGTTTCAATCATGAAAAACAAACCTTGTTAATTAGTTACTTGGTTGCAGTAGGGGCCGATCCAGCGCAAGCCTATTATCAGGCGCAACAGAAAATAGTCACTATTATCGAACTTTTAAGCACAGCGGTTTATGAAATAAAGCTGCCGGCTACACGACAAATAACTGATTCGGTCGAAGTTGATATATCCGATGCGGATTTTATGCTTAAAGTAGAAAAAGCTAAGGATTTTATTATCCAAGGCGATGCTTTTCAGATTGTTATCTCGAGATGCTATAAATGTAACTATTTTGTTTCTCCTTTAGATATTTATACAACTTTACGCCGAGTTAGTCCTGCTCCGTTTATGTTTTATTTTACTAGCGGTGCAAATGTCATTATTGGTGCCTCGCCTGAGCGCTTGGTCAGTGTGCATAACAAAAAAATTACCGTAAATCCTATTGCAGGTACACGTAAGCGTATGAAAGATCGCAGTGATCTATCGACCGAAGAAGATTTATTAAATGACCCCAAGGAACGAGCAGAGCATATGATGCTGGTTGATTTAGCCAGGAATGATGTCGGTGCGGTCAGTGTTCCTGGTAGCGTGCAGTTAAAAGATTTTTTCCAAGTAAAACATTATTCTCACGTCAGTCATATTGCATCGACTGTCACGGGTGAGTTACAAGAAAAGTATGATGCTTTAGATGCTTTTGCAGCGGTTTTTCCAGCCGGAACACTCAGTGGGGCCCCAAAAATTCGTGCCATGCAAATCATTAATGAATTAGAGACTACTAGCCGAGGATTATATGGTGGAGCTATTTGTCGTATTGATGCATTAGGAAATTTAGATAGTGGTATCGCCATTCGAATGGCCATACTCCAAGAAGGTATAGCGACCATCCGAACGGGAGCGGGTATTGTGTATGACTCAAATCCTGCTGCCGAAGCGCAAGAAACCTATCAAAAAGCAGCTGCTATGTTGGATGCCATTAGCCAAGCACATGCGAGAGAATAAGATGTTATTAATTATAGATAACTACGATAGTTTTACTTACAACCTTTATCAAGCTGTGGCACCTTCTTATAGCGACGTCTGCGTTATTCGCAATGATAAAATTACTATCAATGATATTAAACGAATGTCACCGGCGGGAATTATTTTATCTCCGGGTCCTGGGCGACCTGAAACAGCAGGGATTTGCGTTGCTTTAATTCATGCTTTAGTAGCGGGTGAACTTTCAGCATCACTGTTAGGTGTTTGCTTGGGCCATCAAGCTATAACCATTGCTTTAGGCGGACGTGTTATTCAGTCGGAGGAAATTGTCCACGGTAAAGATGATATTATTTTTCATACGCAAATGGGTTTATATCAAAAGCTTACTCAGCCATTTAAAGCAGGTCGTTATCATTCATTGATTGTAGAGCGCGCAACATTGCCTGCTACATTGATCATTGAAGCTGAAAATAAGCAGCAAGTTATTATGGGCGTGCGGCATTACCAATTACCTATTTATGGTGTCCAGTTCCATCCTGAATCTATTTTGACACCAGCAGGATCACTTTTATTACAGGAATTTCTTGCCATCTGCAATAAAAAACTCAAAAACAGGCGCGCATGTTGCTTAAATCCAGTATAGAAAAATTGATGCGTGGTGAAGATTTGCAAAGCCATGTTTGTCAACAAGTGGTGGATGAGATTTTATGTTCGACTACTAATCCATTACAGATTGCTGCTTTTTTAGTGTTATTAAGAGCTAAAAATGAAACAGCAGATGAATTATCAGCTATTGTGAAAGTATTGCGTAACAAAATGGTAGTGGTGCCGACCGAGCATACGGTACTCGATATCGTCGGAACAGGTGGCGATGCCTCGAATACCATAAATATTTCTACAGGCAGCGCGATTCTTGCTGCAAGTTGTGGGATTAAAGTCGCTAAACACGGTAATCGTTCGATATCGTCATTAACAGGTTCCGCAGACGTGCTGGAAGCCTTAGGTGTGAATATTCAATTAACCCCGGATCAAGTTAGCAAAAGCATAGCTCAAATTGGCATTGGTTACTGTTACTCGCCTAATTTTCATCCTATGACCCAAGCGCTGCGCCTGTTTCGTAAAACATTAAATGTTCCTACCACCTTTAATATTTTAGGTCCGTTATTAAATCCTGCTAATGCCGCCCATATTGTTTTAGGCGTGCTTGATGAAGCATTGCTGCCGATTATGGCAGATGTGTTGTTACAAACAGGTAGTGATCGGTCAGCGGTGGTGCATAGCATGGGCTTAGACGAAATTAGTTGTGTAGGACCTACAAAAATTATTGAGCTGAAACAACAGAAAAAATTTGAATATATGATTGATCCGTTACAGTTTGGCTTGCAACGCTGCACGATTACGGATTTGCGTGGCGGAGATGCAGAAATTAATGCAAGTCTGTTGTTAGATACTTTCAATGGAAAACGTGGAGCTATTGCAAATACACTTATTTTAAATACAGCCGTTGCTCTCTACATTTATGGATTATATCCATCAATCTCGGAAGCTTTATTACACGCAAGTGATAATTTATATAGCGGAAAAGCCTTAAGATTATTAAATGACTGGATAGCATTTTCTCATGACTAACCGACTCACAACGATACTATTGGAAAAACAGCGGGAAATAGCTGCTTTGCACCAGCGATTAGCCGGTAATAACAGTCATCCCATCGCAAAGGTAATGCGTGGCGAATTACAACTTAAGCATGCATCAAATTTCAAGGAGGTGCTGAACACTCCCGTGCTTAGCATAATTGCCGAAATTAAACGTAAATCACCGAGTAAAGGCGAGTTGGCAGCTATTCGAGATCCTATCGGCTTAGCAGAACGTTATATTTCAGGAGGGGCTAACGCGTTATCGATTTTAACGGATAAGAAATTTTTTGCGGGTGATATTGCTGATCTGAGTCAAGTGGCAGAAGCAATAGACGATCGAAGCATTCCAATTATTCGTAAAGATTTTATTATCGATAAGATACAGATTGCAGAAGCCGCCGTTGCCGGAGCAAGTGCAGTATTGTGTATTATCGCTGTTCTTGGGGAAAAGACTAAAACTCTATTGGACTTCGCGCGTTCGATTAAGCTTGATGTACTTGTTGAAATTCATGATCAGCATGAACTTGCGTTCGCTTTAGATTGTGGCGCAGAGATCATCGGTGTTAATAATCGTAACCTTATGACATTCATTGTAGATACGCAGCATGCGCTGCAAATGGTCTCGGCAATACCGGATAACATTATTAAAGTTGCAGAATCTGGTATCACACACCCTGCTTTAGCAAGAGAATATTATCAGGCGGGTTATGATGCCGTATTAATTGGTGAGTCATTAGTTAGGTCTGATAATCCTGGACAATTTATCAGAGAATGTTGTCATGACTAATTATTTAGTAAAAATTTGTGGGGTTCGTGATGCTGAAATGGCATCGCAGGCAGCTATAGCAGGCGCCAACTTGATTGGAATTATTTTTCACCCTATTTCACCGCGTTATGTTGACATAGAACAAGCCATAGTTATTTCTAAAGCAGCAAGAGCATCAGGTGCATTGCCTGTAGCTATATTTGTTCATCATCCCGCGATTGAAATGCAGCGCCTTTGTGAACTTACTAATATCACTACCGTTCAGTTACATGGTGCTGTATCACGAGCATCCCATCATTTATTACCCCAAGAATATCAACGCATCTATGTGCAAACCGTTTCAAAGCAAGGTGAATTACAAATTGATGATGGTTTGCGCTACCTTGATGCTGATCGGGATTTAATTTTGATTGATCATAGTTACCCTGGACAGGGAAATAAAATTAATCAAGCCTTTTACTATGATTTACCTTTTCGCTGGTTATTAGCAGGCGGGTTGACAGCATTTAATGTGGTAGCAGCGATTAATGCTATGCAACCCAATGGCGTCGATGTATCGAGTGGCGTTGAGTTAAATAAAGGAAATAAAGATATTTTTCTCATTAAGCAATTTATTAAATCCGTAAGAGGCAATTTTCATGTTAGCTAAAGATGGCTTAGTCGATGATAAAGGTCGCTACGGAGAGTTTGGTGGCATATATCTTCCAGAATTATTAATGCAGCCTATCGAAGAGCTTATCGTTGCTTGGAATAACGCCAAAAAAGATCTTATTTTTAAAGAAGAATTGAACTTTGTATTAAAAAATTATGCAGGGAGACCCACTGCATTAACCGAAATCCCTGCTTTTGCTGCAAAAATTAATGGGCCGAGAATTTTTTTAAAACGAGAAGATTTATTACATACAGGTGCACACAAATTGAATAATGCTTTAGGTCAGTGTTTATTAGCCAAAAGAATGGGTAAAGCGCGTGTCATTGCCGAAACTGGAGCGGGTCAACATGGTGTAGCGACAGCAGCGGCCTGTGCACGACTTGGGCTGAAGTGCGTGGTTTATATGGGCAGTAAAGATATGCAACGTCAGTCAGCCAATGTATCGCGCATGCAGTTGATGGGCGCAGTAGTTATTGCTGTTGAACAAGGTTCAGCGACTTTAAAAGAGGCAGTGAATGAAGCACTGCGCGATTGGTCTGCATCATTTGGTAACACACATTATTGTTTGGGTTCTGCACTAGGTCCGCACCCTTATCCGGCGATGGTTGCAGAATTTCAAGCCGTTATTGGTAATGAATCTCAGCAACAATGTCAGCAACAAATTGGCGGCAATCCTAATGTAGTTATCGCCTGTGTGGGTGGGGGTTCTAATGCCATTGGATTATTTTCAGGATTTTTCTCTGATAAAGCGATACGCATGATAGGTGTAGAAGCCGGAGGGCATGGCAAGCAACTTGGGGAACATGCAGCACGATTTTACACGGCGAGTGCTGGTGTTTTGCATGGTTGTTATACTTTTATATTGCAAGATCAGCATGGACAAATTGCTCCGACGAGCTCGATTTCAGCCGGTTTAGATTATCCTGCAGTTGCTCCGCAGCATGCCGAACTCTTTAAGCGCCAACGTGTTGAATATGTGGCGGCTACAGATCATGAAGCCATACATGCATTAAAGTTATTAGCTAGAACAGAAGGTATTATTTGCGCGCTAGAATCCGCACATGCTTTAGCACATTTAATTAAAATTGCACCCACACTTCCGAAAGAACAGGTCGTGCTTCTGAATTTATCAGGTCGTGGGGATAAAGATCTGCCACAATTAATGGAAAAAGATGTAATTTAGATGAAAACCCTATCGCGAATACAACAATTATTTCAAAACGGTAAAGCATACACTGCCTATTTAACTGCGGGTGATGGTGGGACGGAATCTACACTGGATGCGGCGCTTGCATTAATTAATGGTGGTGTAAACATGCTAGAAATTGGCGTACCTTTTTCCGATCCTATTGCTGATGGACCTATCATTCAGCGTGCATCGCAACGATCATTGGCAAAAGGAACTTGCTTAGCAGATGTTTTATGGATAACAAAGCAAATTCGCCAACGGAATGATATCCCAATTATCTTATTTAGTTATCTAAATCCGATATTGTCTGTGCTGCAATCTGATTTTTTACCCGCAGCAAAAGAAGCAGGCATTGATGGCCTCTTATTAGTAGATTGTCCTTTAGAAGAATCAGATTCCATCCGCCAACAATGTATTAAAAATGACATAGCCCTTATTTATGTTATTGCACCAAGCACCTCCTTGGCGCGTATTAAGAAAATCGATGCCTATGCTCAGGGATTTTTATATTATGCTTGCCAGAAAGGCACTACGGGTCTGCGTAATGAATTACCTGAAGATTTTCAAGGAAAAATTAACGCGGTGAAATCTATGGTGGATCTACCCGTTATTGTTGGATTTGGTATTTCAAATCAAGAAACAATATGCCGAGTATTAAAGTATGCTGATGGAGTTGTTGTAGGGTCGTTATTTGTTAAGGCATTGGAAGAAGGGGCAAGTCCATCGACTTTAACAATACTTGCAGAAAACTTATATCCGAAGCCAGTACATAATTGATATACAGGGTTGCTTTTGCAATAATAGAGTATTAATCAATTTTTACAGGCACATTATATGAATCAAGCAGGTTGGCGCGATTTTATTAAATTGTGCTTAAAGACCGATAATGAAAAGGTATTATCTTCATTATTCGATTTTATTTTAACCCAAGAAGAAAAAGAGAGCATAGCTTTACGCTATTTGATTATAAAAGAATTACTTAAACAGGAAAAGACGCAGAGAGACATGGCTAAAGATCTGCAGGTAAGTATTGCCAAAATAACACGTGGATCGAATGAGCTGAAACGGACATCACCTAAACTTGTCGAATTTTTAAAGAAAAATATATATAATCTACGCACTTGATATGGTCTGCGCTGCCACGCAACTCGCAATCTTCATGTGGCTTGAATAAACGAAGCTTTGCTTCATTCTCGCGGCGCCTTACCAAAAACCCAATTGCTGTGAGAAAAATTTTCCATATTTGAAATGATAGATCTCAATTTATCCTTTATTTGCGCATTGAAATCGTTGCAAGCGATAGCAGAGTCTCTTAGAATGTCACTCACCTACGAGCGTCTGCATTGATGAGGTATCCTTTGTATATAGACCAAGTCTTCTATACAAATGCGATGAGTATTACTTAAAGAATAGGTTGTTATTTTAAGGACCAACATTTATTTATGTTAAGTGATGAGCTGCTAAGCTATGCAAAAAAACTCGGTTTTGGCGAAATTTTTTTTAAGATAGATCAGATTAATCAACTTTGTGCCATTGTAGCGATACATAGCACACGCTTAGGTCCTGCTTTAGGCGGCTGTCGTTTTATCGAGTATACATCCATAGACTTTGCTATTCATGATGCTTTACGTTTAGCACAGGGAATGAGTTACAAAGCAGCATTAGCTAATTTACCTTTAGGCGGAGGTAAAACTGTGTTAATGCGCCCTAAAGAATTGTCAGATCGCACCGCTTATTTCCGCGCACTAGGTCGCTTCGTTAATGAATTTAGGGGGCGCTATATCATTGCGATGGATAGTGGTGTGGTGATTGAAGACATGGATAGCATTGCCCTCGAAACACCCTATGTCGTGACTACTTCTAAGCATAAAGGGAATCCTGCTCCTTATACTGCTTTAAGTGTGTTATATGGTATTGAAGCAGCGGTTAAATTTAAACTTCATCTTGACCATTTAGAAGGTGTGCATGTTGCCATACAAGGGTTGGGACATGTGGGTTTTGCTTTAGCCAATGCATTGCAAAAAAAAGGCGCTCGTTTAACAGTTTGTGATAGTAATACCGAACTAATGCAACACTACGCAAAAGATTTGCAGGCTAAAATTGTGCAGCCTGAGGAAATTTATGCAGTAGAATGTGATGTTTTTTCCCCTTGTGCTTTAGGGGGTGTTCTGAATGATAATTCTATTTCTAAACTTAATACAGCGATAGTAGCCGGTTCAGCTAATAATCAATTAGCTGAACCGCGACATGCAGAAGTTTTACATCAAAAAGGGATTTTATATGCTCCGGATTTTGTTATTAACGCGGGCGGCTTAATTTATGCTTATGCTGAATATCAAAATCGCTTGAATCGGGAACATGTGGTGCAACACATATCAACAATTTATAGTACACTCTCTGAGATATTCAAATGTGCACATGATGAAAATAAACCCCCTAGTATGGTAGCTGATAGCTTGGCTGAGTCACGATTAAATAGTATTTAAAACTATTTCGATCAGATAGCACTTTTTAAAAGAGGTTAAATATGAGCGAGGTTGCGAGATTCTCTATTGAGTATACTCGTTTTCTGGGTCCTAACGGCGAAGCTCAACAAGATTTGCCAGCATTTACGCATAATGTTCACGAATTATTAAAATTGTACCAGCAAATGATGCTCACGCGTCTATTCGATTACAAAGCGGTGGCCCTACAGAGAACAGGTATGCTTAATACGTATGCTTCGACGCTCGGACAAGAAGCCATTTCTGTTGGTATAGGTGCAAGTATGCAAAAAGAGGATGTCTTATGTCCTTTTTACCGTGATTATGCTGCGCAACTGATGCGCGGTGTAAAAATGAGTGAAATTCTTAGTTATTGGAAAGGCAATGAATGGGGTAATCATTTTAGTGAATGTCCTCTAGATTTTCCTATTTGTGTACCGATAGCCACGCAACTTTTACATGCCGCAGGTGTTGCAACTGCGTTTAAACTTCGCAAACAAGCAAGAGTGGTTGTAGCAACCTGTGGGGATGGAGCGACATCTGAAGGTGATTTTTACGAGGCTTTAAATATCGCGGGTGTATGGAAGTTACCTATTGTATTTGTCATTGACAATAATCAATGGGCAATTTCTGTGCCGCGTAAATATCAGTCTCATGCACAAACTTTAGCGCAAAAGGCCATTGCTGCAGGAATTCATGGTGAGCAGGTTGATGGAAATGATATTATTGCCATGAAATTTGTGATGGATAAGGCGGTGGCTAAAGCTCGTGATGGACATGGCCCGAGTCTCGTTGAGGCCTTAAGCTATCGATTATGCGATCATACCACTGCCGATGATGCGAGCCGCTATCGTCGTGAGGAAGAATTACAGCAAGCATGGCAAGCAGAACCCTTAAGACGTTTAAAAAATTATTTAATTAATCGGAAAAGCTGGTCGGATGAACAAGAGGAGAACTTTAAAAAAGAATGTGAAAAAAAAATCGAAACTGCTGTGACTGAATATCTTTCTTTAGCTAAACCTGCAGTGACTGACATATTTGATTATCATTTTGCGGAATTGCCGCATGATTTAATCGAACAACGTATCGAAGCTGAGGCATTGTTTATGTTAAGCAAGGATTTTGTCGATGCTTGAAATAACCTTGATAGAAGCGATTACGCAGGCATTAGCCTACGAACTGTCAGTCGATAAAGAAGTTGTGTTATTGGGCGAAGATATTGGTATCAATGGTGGTGTATTCCGAGCAACAACTGAATTATTTAAAAAATTTGGTGCCGATCGGGTTTTAGATACACCCTTAGCCGAGTCGATGATAGCCGGACTTAGCATTGGGATGGCAACACAAGGTTTAAAACCAGTGGCTGAATTTCAATTTATGGGGTTCAGTTATCCCGCATTAGATCAAATTATCAATCATGCAGCGCGCTTTCGAAATCGTACGCGTGGACGTTTACATTGTCCTTTAGTGTTTCGCATGCCATACGGTGCAGGGATACATGCCCCTGAACATCATTCTGAAAGCACCGAAGCTCTTTTTGCGCATATTCCAGGCTTACGCGTGGTGATTCCTTCATCACCTGCACGAGCTTATGGCTTATTACTTGCCTCAATTCGAAATCCTGATCCAGTTATTTTTTTAGAACCAACACGTCTTTATCGTTTAAACAAACAAAAAGTAGTTGATACCGGTGAAGCGTTGCCGTTAGATCAAAGTTTTATTTTAAGAGAAGGGAATGATATTACTTTGATTAGCTGGGGTTCGATGTTGCATGAAACTTTATTAGCTGCAGATAAATTATTACAAGAAAAAAATTTGCATGCTGAAGTCATTGACGTTGCTACGATTAAACCTTTAGATATTAATACGCTTTTAACCTCCGTGGAAAAAACGGGCCGATGCGTCATTATCCATGAAGCAGCTCGTTTTTGTGGTGTTGGTGCAGAAATTGCAGCTCAATTGAGTGAAAAAGCATTTCTGTTTTTACAGGCACCCCTACAGCGTGTTACGGGTTATGACGTAACGGTTCCTTATGCGCAGTTAGAAAAACAATATTTACCCAGCGTCACTAGGATTTACAATGTGATCGAGCAAACATTGGAGTTTACATGACCACGTTTAATTTGCCTGATTTAGGGGAAGGTTTGCCGGATGCAGAAATTCGGGAATGGTATGTCCAGCCAAATGATGTGATTAAAGTTGATCAACCTATGGTTGCAATGGAAACTGCCAAAGCATTGGTAGATATTCCTGCGCCTTTTAGCGGTAAAGTAATGAAACTTTATGGTAAAGCAGGTGATATCATTAAAACAGGAGAAGCTTTACTTGATATTGAAGGTGAAAATCCAACTAAAAAAAATAGTGATCAAGCCACTGTTGTCGGAAATTTGCAATTAGGTGAGGCTATTCTTGAAGAATCTCCTTTAGGGATCCCACCTAATAAAACCTCGATATCGCATCAGTATGGGATTAAAGCAACGCCGGCTATTCGAGCCTTAGCAAAAAAATTCCAGATTAATTTAAACGATTGTAAGGGTACCGGTCCCGATGGACAAATTCTGGTAGCCGATATCCAAAAAAGGCTACAGCAAAAATCCAGCGAAAAAACAGTATCAATTTCAACCTCATCTCCGCTTCCACCCGGTTATGAACCATTACGCGGCGTGCGCCGTGTAATGGCAAGCACCATGAAACAAGCGCAGCAATCCATCGTGCCTGTAACTTTGGTTGACGATGCCGATATCCATGCTTGGCCAGAAAAAACAGATATTACTTTACGGCTTATTCGTGCGGTTATGGCTGCTTGTCAGCGTGAACCACGACTTAATGCTTGGTTTGATGAATCACAGTTAGCCTTATGTCAACATAGTCGGATTGATTTAGGTATCGCTATGGATGCATCCGAAGGCTTATTTGTTCCAGTGTTAAAAAATATTGCGCAAGAGAGTGCAGTTAATTTAAGAAAAGCCATCGATAAATTTAAACTTGAAGTAAAAAATCGTAGTGTTTCACCCGATGATTTACTAGGAGCAACTTTTGTATTATCCAATGTAGGTGTTTTCGCAGGGCGTTATGCAACACCCATTGTTATTCCGCCTATGGTTGCGATTCTAGCCGTTGGGCGGATTAATGAGAAAGTTGTTACTGAAGAGGGGAAAATAAGTGTACATAAACAATTGCCTTTATCTTTATCCGTGGATCATCGTGTCATTACCGGCGGCGAAGCGGCGCGATTTTTATCGGCTTTAATTATTGATTTACAAGCAGCGTGATGTAAATAATGCTTCCATTACCTGCGCGTAAACGCTTCGGCCAACATTTCCTGCATGAGAGTTTTGTTATTGATAAAATCGTGCAAGCCATTGTACCTAAAAAAACCGATCATATGCTTGAGATTGGGCCGGGATTGGGTGCTCTAACCGAACGACTGCTGCCACATCTTAAAAGCCTAACCGTGATAGAACTAGATAAAGATCTTATTCCACTGTTACAAGAAAAATGTGCGACTCTTGGAGAATTAATAGTTTATCAGGGGGACGTCTTAAAAGTTGATTTTCAGAGCTTGAGCAAAACTAAACAGGTTTGGCGTTTAGTGGGAAATCTTCCTTACAATATTTCGACGCCCTTATTGTTCCATTGTCTTGAACAAGCCAACATTATTCAAGACATGCATTTTATGTTGCAAAAAGAAGTGGTGGATAGGATCAGCGCTCGACCAGGACAATCCAGTTATGGGCGTTTAAGTGTGATGATTCAGTATTATTGCCAGGTACAAAAATTATTTAACGTGAGTTCAGGAGCTTTTCAACCGCCCCCCAAGGTAGATTCGGCAGTGATTCGGCTTGTTCCTTATAGATTATTACCATACAAAGCCAATGATCCCTTACTATTTGCTGAGATAGTAAAAAATGCATTCAATCATCGGCGTAAAATGCTGCGTAATAATCTGGCACATTGGTTACAAGAACAAGAGTTTGAACAATTAAAAATTAAACCAACGCTGCGACCTGAGCAACTGGCTATTAGTGATTATGTGAAATTAGCTAATTTTGTTGCTGAAAGAAATGAGCATTGTAGGGACAAAAAATAAAAAATAGTTTGTCAGGGCGAGACCGAAATGTCAGTGAGGCCGCGGGCATTCAGCAAAATAAGTTTTTTACCGAATGACCACGCGCTATGCGCTCACAAGGTCAAAAAATTCTTGACCATAATAGCTGTTTTTTTTAGTAGTTCTTAGTGATGGTCTTTATGCTTATTAAAAAATTCATGTAAATCTTTTTGCGCTTGTTCTTTGCTGATGCCATATCTTTCCTGAATTTTTCCGACTAATTTTTCTTTATCGCCATGCAATTGTTCCCAATCATCATCGGTTAATTTGCCCCATTGCTCACGAAGTTTACCTTTAATTTGAAGCCATTTTCCCTTTAGCTCTTCTGGATTCATAATTGCCTCCTTGAAGGAACGTATTAAAAAACTATTTCCGTTAATTTTTATCTCATCCAGTATAGCTTAAGTTCAAGGACATTCAAGCTGCTGTAATTAAGGAGATTATATTTTTAATCCATCAATACGATGGATTAAATTAAATTTACGCGTTTTTCTTTACTTCAATAAGATGAATAGTGAATACGAGCGTTTGATTAGGCCCAATCGCTTTATCAACGCCATGCTCACCATAAGCGAGTTGCGGTGGAATGACGACTTGATAAGTTGCGCCCGGTTTCATGATCTTTAAAACTTCTATCCAGCCTGGAATAACATTATTTAAAGGAAAAGTTACTGGTTCTTTTGATTTCTCAAAAACAGTACCATTAATATAGCTTCCGGTATATTCAACCTTAACCATGGAAGCGTCAGTTGGACTTTCGCCACTGCCGGCACTTATAATTTTATATTGAATGCCACTTTTAGTGGTTATAACACCCGGTTTGTTTTTGTTAACCGCTAAAAAAGAATCGCCTTGTTCTTTATTTTTAAGACTAATATCTTTAAATTCAGCTTGTTTTTTGTTAATTAATTCTTGTTGAAAGTTATGCAAAATATCCGCCATTTGTGCTTGGGTTAATAATGTTTTTCCGCGAGAACCATCGGCCAATCCTTTCTCCAAAGCGATAGGGTCGACATCGATACCTTGTTCTTTAAAATTTTCAGCCAAATCGGCACCGATACTATAGCTTATTTGCCCTTTAGTGGTCTTTAGCACCGGAGAATTGCTGATTATTTTGGGGAAAGTTGCTGTGGGTTTAAGTTGATTAACCGTAACTGGAGGGGTACTCTGTGCAGCCAGGACGTTTGAACTGATGAGTAAACTAGCCAGGGCAGTCAATACAGGTAATCTTG
The DNA here is from genome assembly GCF_964030935.1 of Rickettsiella endosymbiont of Aleochara curtula. Classification (NCBI taxonomy): domain Bacteria; kingdom Pseudomonadati; phylum Pseudomonadota; class Gammaproteobacteria; order Legionellales; family Coxiellaceae; genus Rickettsiella; species Rickettsiella endosymbiont of Aleochara curtula. The sequence continues at coordinate 937,430 of NZ_OZ034990.1, read as the reverse complement.
TCATTGGATTTCCTCTTGAGAGACGGTATTAAAAACCGATATATTGCCCTAAGTTTCGTTAGAAAACTATAGTTAATTAACAAAAATTTAAAAATTATGCCATTTTCTACAGAATATGATGTCATTATTGTCGGCGGAGGTCATGCCGGCACTGAAGCGGCTTTGGCAGCAGCGCGTTTAGGCGCGTCTACTTTATTATTAACCCATAATATTGAAACTCTAGGGCAATTATCTTGTAATCCATCCATAGGGGGCATAGGAAAAAGTCATTTAGTAAAAGAGGTTGATGCTTTAGGTGGAATCATGGCCTGCGCAGCGGATCTGGCAGGAATACAATGGCGTACACTGAACGCCAGCAAAGGTCCTGCAGTGCGTGCTACAAGGGCGCAAATGGATCGTAATTTATACAAGCAAGCAATTCGTTATACCTTAGAAAATCAAGCCAATTTATTTATTTTTCAACAAAGTGTTGATGATGTAATCCTTGAGTCTGATCGTATAGTTGGTGTGGTAACGCAAATGGGGTTGCGTTTCTGTGCAAAAACTGTGGTATTGACTGCCGGTACTTTTTTAGCCGGAAAAATTCATATCGGTTTGCAACAAGCACAAGGAGGCCGTGCCGGTGATTCGGCGGCTAACTCCTTAGCAGAGAAATTACGTCAGTTGCCTTTACGCATTAAGCGTTTAAAAACCGGAACGCCACCGCGTTTAGATGGTCGTACGATTAATTACTCCATTTTGTTAGAACAACCGAGTGATGAGCCTTTACCAGTATTTTCTTATCTAGGAAAGATCGAGCAACATCCTAAACAAATTAGTTGTTTTATTACTCATACCAATGAAAAAACTCATGCAATTATTCGATCCGGTTTAGATCGTTCACCTATCTATAGTGGCGTAATAGACGGCGTAGGTCCGCGTTATTGCCCTTCTATCGAAGATAAAGTGGTGCGCTTTGCGGATAAATTATCCCATCAGATTTTTCTTGAACCTGAAGGGCTTAATACTCATGAAGTTTATCCCAATGGTATTTCGACAAGTCTACCCTTTGATATTCAGTGCGACCTAATACATAGTATTAAGGGTTTAGAACAGGCACATATTATACGTCCAGGTTATGCAATCGAATATGATTTTTTTGATCCACGCGATCTATTTCCGTCCTTAGAATCGAGATTAATAGAGAATTTATTTTGTGCAGGTCAGATCAATGGCACAACCGGGTATGAGGAAGCGGCTGCGCAGGGACTTATAGCCGGTTTAAATGCCGCTTTAAAAGCGCAAGAAAAATCCGCTTGGTGTCCGCGTCGCGATGAGGCTTATATCGGCGTATTAATTGATGATTTGATTACGCAGGGTACGCTCGAGCCTTACCGGATGTTTACCAGTCGAGCTGAGTATCGTTTGCTGTTGCGTGAAGATAATGCTGATCTACGTTTGAGTGAATCAGCCTATCGGTTAGGACTCATCAATGAAGCTCGTTGGCAAAGCGTTAATGACAAGCGCAGTAAGTTAGAACAAGAGCAGCAACGCTTAAAACAACTTTCGATTAAACCCAACACGCCGGTAAGTAAGGCTATAGAAGTACATTTAGGACAAGCTCTAACACGGGATTATCGAGTTTCTGAATTATTAACACGACCGGAACTAAGTTACACTGATTTAATGAAAGTAGAAGGCCTAGGTCCAGGAATCGTCGACTCGAGTATTGCAGAACAAATTGAAATTCAAGCTAAATATCAAGGTTATATTGATCGACAATTAGTGGAAATTCAACGACAAGCACGTTATGAAAATATTACTTTACCACTTAACTTAGATTATAACTTTGTTAGAGGTTTATCTAATGAAGTGAGGGAAAAATTAATTCAACACAAACCATTAAATCTGGGACAAGCATCACGTATTCCCGGTATCACTCCGGCGGCAATTTCTTTGTTGTTGGTCTACATAAAAAAGTAAAATAAACTAAGCTTTATGTCTATTTCTGAGTTTTTAAATTTTTCTATTCCCACAGAACCAAATCAGCGTTTATGTTTGTATAATCTTAAGCAAGATAGTCTTGCCTTAGCGTTACATCAGATAGCCGATAGCTATGAAGGTACAATTTTAGTTGTTACACCCGATAACCAAATGGCAAATCGGCTCGAAGCCGCATTAAAGTTTTTTTCGCTGCAGTTAACCGTTCTGAATTTTCCTGATTGGGAAACTTTACCTTATGATCATTTTTCCCCGCATCAAGATATTATTTCGCAACGACTTTCGACTTTAGCTCAATTGCATGATGTTAAGCGGGCTTTATTGTTGGTACCTATTACCACCTTAATGCAGCGTATTGCTCCACTTAGTTATATAAGAGCGACAAGCTTGAATATTACTTGTGGCGAAAAAAGATCCATCGAGGAACTGCGAAAAAATTTACAATTAGGTGGTTATCACTGTGTATCGCAAGTTTTAACACGAGGTGAATTTGCTGTGCGCGGATCAATTTTAGATATTTTTCCGATGGGTAGTGATTTACCTTTTCGGGTTGATTTTGCGGATGATGAAGTAGATAGCATTCGCCATTTCGATCCCGATACACAACGCTCCATAGAGAAAATAGAAAAAATAAATTTACTTCCTGCACGTGAATTTCCTCTGTCAGAATCCGCAATCAATTTTTTTCGCCAACAATGGCGCGAAAATTTTGTCGGAAACCCCTTAAATTGTCCGTTGTATGAAGCGGTGAGCGAAGGGCGCGCGCCAGCAGGGGTAGAATATTATCTACCGTTATTTTTTCCGCAAACCCAATTATTAATTGATTATTTGCCAAAGAAAGCCTTAATTTTACAAGTTAATAACGCTCAACTAGCCGCAGAAAATTTTTGGAAAGAAATTAATGAGCGTTATGAACAGCTTAGACATGATATAGAGCGACCTATTTTAGCGCCCAAACAACTTTATGTGGAAGTCGATGCGTTATTTACTCGATTAAAAGAATTTCCAAGAATTGTATTGCAGCAAGCTCCTACACAGTCTGCTGATACCTATAATACACTCGTTAAGAGCTTTCCCAATTTAACGGTTGATCATAAGCTTGAAGAACCTTTAGAGCATTTAAATGCTTTTTTAAATGAATTTTTAAAAGATCCAGAAGCCCGCGTGTTATTTTGTGTGGAAAGCGCAGGTCGTAGGGAAGTGTTGTTAGATTTACTCAATAAATTTTCTATACCCGTCTATCGTTGTGAGACTTGGCAAGAATTTTTGCATGACTCTGAACGCATTCATATCATTATTTCACCATTAGAGGAAGGTTTCTATCTAGAAAAACCAGCTTTAGCATTAATTAGTGAAGCACAGTTATTTGGTAATCAAATTATCCAAAAACGGCAAACTAAAACTAAAGGTTTAGATGCACGCACCATTATTCGAAATTTAGCAGAATTAACTGAAGGTAATCCGGTTGTTCATATCGACCATGGTGTAGGACGTTATCGGGGTTTACAGCATTTAAAAATAGATGATCAGGAAAATGAATTTTTGATAGTCGAGTATGCTGGAAAAGCAAAATTATATGTTCCGGTATCTTCACTTAATTTAATTAGTCGTTATAGTGGAAATGATAGTGAGCATGCTCCTCTACATCAATTAGGCTCGGATCAATGGGAAAAAGCAAAACGTAAAGCCGCCGAGCAAATGCGTGATGTTGCCGCGGAATTACTCGATATTTATGCTCATCGCGCAGCCCACAAGGGTTATGCTTTTCGTTTGCCTGAGCATGATTATCAAGCATTTACCACGCAATTTCCTTTTACTGAAACACAGGATCAAGAACAAGCTATCCAGCAAGTTATTAAGGATATGACCTCAGAATGCACCATGGATAGATTAATTTGCGGCGATGTCGGTTTTGGCAAAACAGAAGTTGCCATGCGCGCTGCATTTTTAGCCGTGCAATCTAATAAGCAAGTCGCCATACTAGTTCCAACCACATTATTAGCCCAACAACATTATCAGAATTTTAGTGATCGTTTTGCTGAATGGCCAGTGCAGATTGAAATGATTTCACGTTTCCGCAGTGTTGCATTACAGAAAAAAATTCTAGAACGTTTGCAGATGGGAAAAATTGATATTTTGATTGGTACGCACAAATTACTAAGTAAAGAATTACAATTTCCTCGGCTCGGTTTATTGATCATCGATGAAGAACATCGTTTTGGTGTGCAACAAAAAGAGCGTTTAAAAGCTTTACGCGCAGAAGTAGATATTTTAAGTTTAACCGCAACGCCTATACCGCGTACCTTAAATATGGCTTTATCTGGTTTGCGTGAGTTATCGATTATTGCCACGCCACCAGCGCGACGTTTATCGATCAAAACCTTTGTACAAATGCGTAATACTAGTTTAATTCGCGAAGCCATTTTGCGAGAGTTATTGCGAGGTGGACAAGTTTATTTTTTACATAACCAAGTCGATAGCATTGAAAAAACAGCTAGAGAACTAGAGGCATTAGTACCAGAAGCACGTATTCAGGTGGCGCATGGTCAATTACGTGAGACTCAACTCGAGCGAGTGATGGCAGATTTCTATCATCAACGTTTTAACGTATTGGTTTGTACCACCATCATTGAAACCGGAATTGATGTACCGTCTGCAAATACCATCATCATTGATCGAGCCGATAAATTTGGTTTAGCGCAACTTCATCAATTACGTGGCCGAGTAGGACGTTCTCACCACCAAGCTTATGCCTATTTGATGACACCTCCGAAAGAAATTATGACAGCAGACGCTGTGAAGCGTTTAGAAGCCTTCACTTCTTTAGAAGATCTTGGCGCTGGTTTTACCTTAGCCATGCATGATTTAGAAATTCGAGGTGCAGGTGAAGTGCTAGGTGAACAGCAAAGTGGGAATATGCACTCCATAGGCTTCTCACTCTATATGGAATTACTCGAACAAACGGTTGCTGCACTAAAATCAGGGAAAGAGCCTGCGCTAAAACCAGTTAGCCAAACGGTAGAAATTGATTTGCAAATCTCAGCATTAATCCCAGAAAATTATTTACCTGATGTACACACCCGCTTAATACTCTATAAACGCATTGCTCACGCAAAAGACGCCCAAGAATTAGAGCAATTACAAGTCGAAATGATTGATCGCTTTGGTTTATTGCCACAAGCCGTGAAAAATCTATTTCAATTAAGCGAATTAAAATTACTCGCGCAAAAAATTGGTATTAAAAAGATTGTGTCTGGATCTCAGGGAGGCCGCATTGAATTTAATCAAAATCCAAATATTAGTCCTGAAGCTATCATCCAATTACTTCAAAAAAATCCAAAATTATACAAGCTAGAGGGCCCTACTCATTTACGTTTTAGTTTTATACAACCTACTCCCGAATTCAGAATAAAAAATCTTTATAACTTATTAAATAAGTTTATCTCAAAATAAAATCATCAATTTTCTTGTAAATTAGATTATTTTAAAATAGCCTTATTAATTAATTTTGTATTATTATAATAATTTAAATATTTGTTTAAAATATTATAATTAATTTTTTAATTAAAATTTAATATTCAAGCATGCGAACAAGGAAAGTTATCATGAAATTATTAAGTTATTCTACATGGAGTTTGTTTTTTATGACTATTCTGCGGTTGGTTAGCGGATATACCTGTCCTAGTGTAGGCATGATTAATTCAAGAATTGATGCAAATAAAACCATGCGATTTCCATTGGCGGAATGTGTTATACCGACGCGTCGAGGTTATGCTTGGCTTTATAGAGACAATACCAATCAAATACAAAAATTTTACAATGGAGATAGCCATGTGGCAGAGGTTGTTTCTATATATTATCAAAAACCCACTGCTTTAATGAGTCCTTCCTTAACTTGCTTTTATAAAGATAAAAACAAAAAGTTTTTTTCTTTAGTAATGGGAGATAAAGGAGCCTCACGAGTTAATACTTCAGCGATAGAAAGCAATTGTAGGTATTGGAAAATATTTCATAGTGATGGTCTCTATGTTTGTGGAGAGGAAACAGAAGTAAAAAAATATTTAAAAAATTGCAAATTTCATCTTAAATCACGTTGAGATATAAGGAGATTACGCTAAAAACAGATTAGTTAAACACGATATATTGTTATAAAAAATATTATCAAATATTAAAACTATTAAAAGGAAAACTTATGAAAATACTAAACTATTCTAGCTGGTATTTATTATTTACGACTATTATGCAGGCGGTATTGGGATACACTTGCCCCAATATTACCGAAATTAATAAAAAAATAGATGCTAAAGAACCGATGCGTTTTCCATTGATAGAAGGGGGTCGCACGTTTTGGCGTCACAAAAATTTAAATAATCAAATTGAAAAATTTTATGAAGGAACGGCAAGAACGACAGAAATCGGAGGAATATATTATCTAGCACCGCCAAATTCAACCCTAATGTGTATTTATAAAAAAGCTAGTCAAGTTATGTTTTTTTCTTTGGCAGCCGCAAAAAAAAGGGTTAATGAAGTGAATGCTTCATCGATTATTGGAGGCGAAAATTGGGTTCCATTTGATCTTAATCTTCCAGGAACATATTCGTGTGGAGATGATAATCAGCCAAAAGAAAATATAGAAAATTGTCAATTTAATCTTAAAATTTCTCGTTAATACTTGCCTGACTGTATAATAGTCAGGTAATTAAATTTAAAAATATCCAACAATATATAAATTTGCCGCCCCGCTTTGCACCTTAGCTTGAGTCAATCAACATTGGAATTAAAAATTAGAAAATTAGAAAATTAGAAAATTAGAAAATCTATAAAAAATCTTGGTAAATATTTCTTTTCGTGTTAAATTTTCCCAGCTTTAATTTTTTAAAAAAGGTTACTATGATTTTTACAAATATTTTTACTCCGGCCTTACAATTTTTCGCGGCAGTTCAATCAATTCTTATTGGTACAAAGTTAGATGAGTTTACTTGCCCAAGTACTCAACAGATTAATGAAAAAATAAAAGCAGGAGACAGTATGATATTTCCTGTTGAGGGAATAGCAGGTAATGGCTTTGAGTATCGAAATAATAATAACCAAAGGGTCCAGCATTATAATAGAACTAATGTAAAGAAACTTAATACTGTGTACTTTCAGACAAAACAAGACGGACTAAATGCATCCGCTAATTGCGATTATGTAGACAATAGAGGTATTCGTTTTAGTTTGGCTGCGTTACCAAAGACTGTTGATAGTGTAGATACCACTAAAATGAATAGAAATGCTTGGAGCGATTTTTTTGGTGGTGGTTTAAAGGATTGTGGTTATAGAAAAATGCCAGAAGAACAAATACTTGAAGAATGTAAATTCCCAATGAAAAATAACTAAGTTTTACTTAGGGCTGAATTTTTACATAAGATTGGTTGCGTATTTGACGTAACCAATTTTTTAATGCTTGTTGAAATTTACGTTGATAAACTAACTGTGCGGCTTGCTCGCGTGAAACATTTTGCTTAGTTTGTAATTTTTGTGCCCGCCCTAAAACTTGTACGATGTGCCAGCCAAACTGCGTTTGAAAAGGCAAGCTAATCTGATTGATGGTTAATTTTTTGATTTGTGCTTCAAAAGTAGGATCAAATAGGCCAGGTAAAGTCCAACCCAGATCACCACCTTTATAGGCAGAACCGGGATCTTGAGAATACTTTTTAGCAAGTGTTGCAAAATCACCGCCGCGCAAAATGTCCGCGCGAATTTCATTAAGGCGTCTTTCAGCTTGCGTATTATTAAGCAAAGGAGAAGTTTTAATTAAAATATGTCGTGTATGTGTAGATGTCACATAATGGGTCGCTGAATTGTCTCCATGCATTTCTAGTAAGCGAATAAGATGAAAGCCGTTGTCGGCTTGGATAGGCCCAGTTACTTCACCGGGTTTAAGTTTTTGCACAGGGGCTTGAAAGATATCAGGTAAATCATTTAGCGGGCGCCAACCTAAATCACCACCGGCTAGTGGAGGATTAAATTGCTTAGCTTTTCCTATCAATTCTTGAAAGGAAATTCCCTGCTTTGTTTGTTGTAGTAATGATAACGCTGTTGCTTTAACACGAGAAATATCAGCGGCGGATGGCTTATTGGGAAAAGGAATAAGCAAATCTTCAACATGGTAAGCGGTTTTTTGCGCAGCTGATTTTGGCATATGTGCTAACATATCCTTGGTTTCTTGATCCGTTACGGTAATCTTTGCAGCGACTTCATCTTGTTGCAGCCGATTAATGATAAGTTGTTGACGAATTTGTTGTCGGTATTTGGCATAAGGTATATTTTCTTGTTGTAATTTTTCACGCAATTGTTCTAGCGTAAAACCATTGCGTTGCGCAATACTCATAATGGTTTTATCTAATGCAGCCTCATTAATTTTTAATCCTGAACTAGCGGCTAATTGTAATTGTAATTCATTGTCTATCATCTGCTGGAGCACTTGCTTACGAAAGCTAGCAGCGTCTGGGATAGATTTATTTTCAGATAGCCACTGTTGTCGAGTCATTTCAATTTGTTCACTTAGCTGCTGCTGCGTGATGACATGGTTATTAACCACGGCGACAATACGATCCAAGGTTTCGATGGCATATAAGGGCTTAGCAGATACTAAGCAGCTGAGTAAAATAATAAATGGAAAAATTTTTTTAAGAAAGTCCATAATCGCTCGTTACTAAAAATGAGTTGCGCTAGACTGAAAATTATCAGTATAGCCAGGGATATTACTCGTTAAAAAGTTGGTTATATCACTGATACCTACGGTACTCAAGCCTTTGAGTTGAAATTGGAAATAAACAACATTATTAAATATTGGGCTACTGTTTTGATTTAAGGCAAAAAAAGTGCGGCCAGCGACAATTCGAAATGCCCAGCAACAACTATCATATTGTAATCCATAGAAAAAACTTTGGGAGTATTTATGACTAAAGTTATAGTTCCAACCACCAACTGTACTCCATTGATGCTTAAGTGGCGTTGCGAATGAAAAGCCTAGTCGATTAAAATCATTTTGATGGCTATTCGGTGGTGTAGGGGGGGTAGTGACAAACAGATCACCAAAACGGATACGCCCATAGTTAATATTAAACAACTGATTAGGGCGAGGATGATACTGTACGTTGGCGGCAGCGTTAATAATATCGTGACTGGTGGGATCCCAAGCAATGTTGGCAGTAGTGCTCCATTGCGGATTGACATTGTAGTTGATCTGACCTGCAATCGGCGAAAATTTTTCAGTAGGTGAAGTGGCTCCTACTACGGTGAATGGATTGGCACACAAGGTTCCAGGTACGCTTAATTGTCTTTCTAATGGACCACATAAAAAGACACGCCTATCTTCAAAATAATATATTTGACCAATGCTAGCTCTTAGTTTTTCTTCCCCCGTGTATTGGTCCAATAATCGAGTGGTTAACGCATAACTAATTTGATTCGCATCACCGATACGATCATAACCGCTGAAACGGTTGGTCATGAAAAGACTGTCATAACTAAAAGGCATAAGTGCGCTATCAAAAATTGGGATATTACTTTGATCACGATAAGGAACGTTCAGATAAAAAAGACGTGGCTCTAGGGTTTGTAGGTAGGCATGTTTACCCCATTGAGTTTGACGATCAAAATACAAACCACTATCGACACTAAATAGAGGCGTTGTGCGTTGGATTTCGCTTTTATACCCCGGCACTTGGTTCAATATATTATAGTGTGTCAGACTAAGTTGGACGCGTGGAATAAGATAGGCTTCTTTACTGCGCATGGGATAGCTGATGGAAGGGAAAAGATTAAGACGAAGTGCCTGCGGCGGTTTGACTAACTCACCAGGATTATTTAAGCGTTGAAAATAAGTCAGTTGATTGTTTATTTGTACATTAAACCCATGAAAATCTTGCGTGGTACTATTTAAATCGATCTCAGGTAAACTATTATAAGGATTGTTAATTGGCGATTGGTTTAAAGGATGCAGCGTTTGATAGCGATTGAAACTCGTCGTAAAATTCCAAATATCACCGGTATAATTTAATTGTGCTTGTTGAGCCAGCTGGTTAATGGCGATAGTAGGAGGCTGGTTAAAGTCCTGCAAATAATAATCATCACCGACCCAATTGAAGTTTACCGTACTGGTCCAACGTGGCGCCCAAAGCCGTTGTTCTTGCCAAGTAAACGCTTTTCGCGCAGTGTTTGGATAAATCAATGGGCTGGTGTTGGGGTAAAGCAACGGAATCTGATCCGCAAGCCGAGCTGCAGCTCGGTCATAGGGGAGATAATTAGCAATGATTATCCCGCGACTCTTGTGAGTTAGATAGCGAAATTGACCGCCTAATTGTACTCCGCGTTTGCTTAAAACAGTGGGCGTAAATAAAAAATCATAATTAGTCGCCACATTCCAATAATAAGGAAAACCAATGCCTAATCCTGATTGAGAAGAGGTCCCAAAGTTTGGGAATAAGAAACCAGATTCACGTCTATCATCAATAGGAAAGGCAAGATAAGGACTATATAAAATAGGTGTACCCCGAAAATCCAACCAGGTATTGTAGGCTTTGCCGCGACCGGTATCACGATTTAATATTATTTTTTTAGCAGAAAGTTTCCAAGTTGGATTAATGGGCGAACACGTTGAATAGGTACTATTATGTAAAATAATTAAACCAGGGTTGGTTTGCTCTACGGCACTTGCAGATCCCCAAGCATTAATCGGCATGCCTTCATTGGTGCCGAATAATATAGTGGTATTTCTTAATAAAATACGATAAATAATATCAGTCAGATAACCGCTTTGATTGTTTAAGTTTAAATGGGCCTTTTTTGCCTTGATTAAAAGATTAGGCTCTTGTAGCTTGATTTCACCGAGTAGATCCATATTAGTAATCTTCCCAGTTTTTGGATCACGATAAAAATAAACTTGATCGGCATACAATAACCGGCCTGGTTGTGTAATAACGACATTACCACTTAAAGTAGAAGTCCCTTCAAATGAAAAATGGGATTGCGCAGCATCAATATGTGTAAAAGCTTGATTAACTTTACTCAAAGAAATTCTTGTATAAGCCTGTAAAGGATCTAAATACTCTCCTTTGCAAATACCGAGTTTACTAGGCACCCAACCTAATTGTTGTGCCATAGTTTGTTCTGCCGCCAAACCGGGTGAGACAAAAGATAAAAAAGTAACATAAATTAAGCATCGAAGGCTTATGGAATCTTTTTTTTGGGGAGTTAGATTACTTTTTTTTCTATTGTTCATTAATTTTTTTTAGCTCCCTGGTGCTGTCTCAGTCCAGATTTTAAGGGAGAAAATTGCTTGATACACAATTATTTCCTTTAAAGCTTATATGGATAATACGGCCGTCGGCGGTTGTTTCAAATGAAGTTCGACAAGAACGAATGATGGTTTGGTGTGTATTCCAAGGCTCGTCATAACTAGAAAAAACATTTCCATTATTGCTAGGTACAGAAGTGCGTTTCGGATCAGGTATAGAATACATGGCTTTTTGAGTGTACTGATAGATTTTATGGCCATTTGGCAGTTGGATTCCTGCATCAGGCTCACCCCATTTTGACATAAGAGTTTGAATATTTTTTCCTTGCCATTTATCAATTTGTTTTTGATAGTTTGCTGTACTGGCGCAAGCACTTAACAAAAAAAACAGTACACAGGAGGTTAAAAAAAGACGCATATTATTTTTCCTTATAAATTTAATTCTGTTCGTAGTTCGTTTAAGGTGACGGAATAATTTTCAGTATTAAAAATACCTGAGCCTAAAATAAAAGTATCTGCACCGGCTTTGGCTATTTCGGCAATATTATTTTTTTTAACTCCTCCATCGACACCTAAACGAATGGTAGGTTTGTGGGTTGAGAGTAATTGTTTGGCGACTGAAATTTTGTTTAAAACCTCAGGAATAAAATGTTGTTCAGCAAAGCCCGGATTAACCGACATCATTAATATAGAATCTAAATGTTCCCAGAGTTTATCTAAACAATTTAATGACGTTTGTGGATTAATAGCCAAGCCTGCCTTACAGCCCAAACGGCGAATTTGTTTTAAATTTTTAGCGACATCGGCGCTGGCTTCGGGGTGAAAGCTGATTTGATCAGCTCCGGCTGCAGCAAAGGCATTAATTAAATGATCGACGGGATTTACCATTAAGTGCACATCAAGAAAAGTCTTGGGCAGATGCTTGCGTAAAGCGCTACAGACCAATGGACCGAACGTCAAATTGGGTACAAAATGATTATCCATAACATCAATATGTAGGCTATCGGCACCTGCTTGCAAAACTGCCGCCGACTCCTTAGCCAAGCAGCCCATATCGGCAGATAAAATAGAGGCGGAAATAATTAAAGCACGCATTATATCCCCTTAGCAGCGCAGATACGATCGTATGCAGCTTTGATATTTTGAGTTTTTTCAGTTGCTATTTTTATCATTTCTTCAGGTAAACCCTTAGCCAATAATTTATCAGGGTGATGTTGACTCATTTGCTTTCGATAGGCTTTTTTAATTTCCACCGGCGAAGCTTGCTCAGAGATGCCTAAGATAGCATAGGCATCTCTGAGATTCAGCTGATGGGATGAGCCCGATGATTGATAGTATCCTTGTTGTCTCTGACCAGAGGATTGTTGCTGACGGAAGGCTTGCTCAAAATTAAATAGATGCTCAAAAAAGCTGAAATTGAGTGGTGCAAAACCTAAATATTGACAAATTTTCTGCAATACTTTTTGTTTATCCGCAGTGAGATGACCTTCGGCTAAAGCCGTTTGCATCTGTATTTCGACAAAAAGCTTAAGTAATACCTTATTACGATGGCAGGCTAGCACCAGCTTTTTTAAGGTTTCTTCTAAATTAAACGAAACTTGTTTCCCTTGATTAAAAAGGTCGATAGCCTTTTGGCGCATGGTTTCAGTAAGGCCTAAGCGGTTCATGATGGCTCGGGCAGCTTGAATTTCTGCCTCAGAAACCCGTCCATCTAGTTTGGCGATATGTCCCATTACCAGAAATGTGCTATCAAAAAAAACTTGTTGTGCGACGCTTGGATTGGCAGAAGAAAAAGTCCAGCCTTGGTTTTGTGTAAGGCCACGATCAAACAGATGCCCAATAATGACGCCTAATATAAGACCGAACGGCCCTGCAAGAAGAAACCCAAAAAACCCACCAACGAGTTTGCCCCATATATTCATGCTTAAACCTAACCCATAAAAATTGCAATACGGCACATTACTAAGGGGTATAAGACTAACAGGATATCATCTTGTCTTAAAGTTGAATAAGCGATAAGCTCGCCCTTGGAATATCTAATTATAATTTTATTAAGTCATGCGATTCTTATATACAATAATTTTTTATTTATTGTTGCCGTTTATTCTATTGCGTTTATGGTTAAAAAACCGTAAAACTCCTAATGGTTTGCAATTTTGGCATGAGCGTCTCGGATGCGGCTTACGCCCGCTCTCACCCGGCGGGATTTGGGTACATGCCGTTTCAGTCGGCGAATCCATCGCAGCGATACCGCTGATCAAGCTTTTACAGCAACGTTACCCAGATATACCCATTACTGTAACCAATGAAACGATAACAGGGGCTGAACGAATTCGCGTTGGTTTGGGCAATAGTGTAGCCCAGCTTTATTTTCCTTATGATTTACCTTTAGTTTTAAAAAAATTCTTTAATGCCCTACAACCAAAATTATTAATTTTGCTAGAAACAGAACTTTGGCCTAATATCCTAGCAGCATGTCAGTTGTATCAAGTGCCTGTAGCCCTTGTCAATGCTCGTTTATCTGAGCGCTCCGCTAAGGCCTATCGACGTATTTTCCCCATCACGCAGCAGATGTTAAAAAGCATTGATGTCATTGCTGCACAGTTTCGAGCGGACGCCGATCGTTTTATCGACTTAGGTTTTCCAGCTGAAAAGATCCAAGTGACAGGGAGTCTTAAATTTGATCTGACGCTTCCCATGCAATTGTCAGAACACGCCCAGCGATGGCGGAAAATTTGGGGAGAAAATCGGCCCGTATGGATTGCTGCTAGTACGCATCCTGGCGAGGAGGAGCTTATTCTCCAAGCTTTTACGCAGGCACGTCGTTCTTTCCCAGATTTATTATTAATATCTATCCCACGACATGTGGATCGCGTCCCCCAACTTGAACAGCTTTATTCTAGTCAGGCCTATAAGCTTATCAAGCGTAGTGAGCATAAAGACTCTGAAATGAGTGATGTTGATATTTTTATCGGTGATACCATGGGGGAATTACTTATTTTTTATGCGGCCGCTGATCTGGCTTTTGTGGGCGGAAGCTTGGTGGAAAAGGGCGGACAAAATCCTCTAGAGCCTGCTGCTGTTGGCTTACCCATATTAACCGGCCCGTATACGTTTAATTTTGCGACTATTACCGAACAGCTTAAACAACGAAATATCGAAATTCAGGTAAATAACGCCACAGAGTTAGCCGAGCAAGTTATTGCTTTGTTATCTGACTCGGTGCGACGCGAGCAAAAGGGTCTTGAGGCGAAAAAGTTTGTGGCAGAGAATAAAGGTTCTGTGTTAAAACAAATGCAATTAATTGAAAATTTATTGGTAATTTAATTTCCCCATGTACTCTGGAATTACGCAAGGTTTATTTGTTGTAAAGTCACTCACTAAGCAACCTGGATTGTTCCATTATAGTGTTGTTTTAAATGATGAGTTGGCAAAAGATTTAAAAATAGGTTCCAGTGTCTCTATTGACGGTGTTTGTCAAACTGTAGTCGCGAAAGATGAATATGAAGTTAGTTTTGATGCCATGCAGGAAACATTAGCCAAAACTACTTTAAATGAGCTTTATATTGGTAGAAAAGTCAGTGTGGAAAGGAGCTTAGGCTTTGGCGATGAAATAGGAGGGCATGAACTGAGCGGCCATATATTTGAGACAGGGATAGTTGTCGATAAAAAAGTGAATGGGGAAAATTTGTGTTTATCTATTCAAACTTCTGAATCGTGTTTTGCTTTTATCAAGCCAAAAGGTTACATCGCAGTGGATGGTTCTAGTTTAACTGTAGGCTTGACGGATAAAAAAAAACGTAGTTTTGAAGTGCATTTGATTCCCGAAACATTACGCAAAACCAATTTTTCCAACCGAAATATGGGTGACAAAGTTAATATCGAACCTGATATGAAAACAATGGTGTTGGTGGAAACCGTGCAGAATTACTTTGCTAATATTGATGTCCGATTAACTGCCATAGAAAAAAAGCTACAGCAATCGTAACAAACTAGCATTAGATTTAAAGTAGAATTTCCAAAATATCAGCCAAGTGCTTAATCGTATAAGTGGGGTTAAGCGCTAGACACGTTGTTTCATCACCATATCCATATTCTGCCCAACAAGAATCAGCACCAATATTTTTTGCGAATAATAAATCGGCCGATGTATCGCCTACCATTAACATCTGCTTCGGATTTATATCCTTATATTTCGGTTTAATGAAATCAGTATATGCCATCGGATCAGGTTTTTTTCTTAATGTTTTAGTATCGCCGATAACGATAGAAATATATTTTTTTAATTGAAAACGTTCTAAGGCAGTATCAACCGCAGCAACCGCTTTGTTGCTGACCACTGTGAGTATTAAGCCAGCCGCATGCAGTTTCGCTAAGATTTCTGCGGCTTTAGGGAATGGCGCGCTTTTATCCTCTCCCTCAGCTAAATAAATTGTCTCGTAAGTGGTTAATAAATGATTAATTTGCTGCTGAGTGAGATCCGGACTAAGGGTTTTTAAGGATTTTTCCATGCCTAGACCTGCGCGTATGGTTTCATCGATGAAATCATGGTTTGGCATGGTCATATGTAGCGTTTCATAAGTGCGCTTAATGCAAAATAATATGGCATCGTGTGTGGCACAAAGTGTGCCATCAAAATCTAAGATAAGTAATTTATAATTATTCATGTTGCTCAGCTTATAATATAAAAATGATCAAAATTCATAATCACTCTAAAAGTGTAGCTTCATAAGTTTAATTGGTAAAGAAGAATAATAGTGGAGCTAAATTTTGATAATAACGCGTTTAAAACCCTATAGATTCAAAAATTTCTTAAAACCTGTAGAGATCGTCAAACAATTTTATCGAGCTTGGCGAGAAAAACTAGGTTCGGCTGGTTGACATGAGTTGTTTGGAAGCAATTTTCTTAATTCATTCCAAGCTAAGGCTGAATGAGTTTTGCCTTTAAAGAAAGCAAAAATTCCCCAGGGATCCCTGTGTTTTGAAAGAATTTCTACTTTGTCATATCTGTTCAAAAAATCTTTGATGTTGTCCAATGATTTCTTGCTACTGATCATTCCAGCAAGTTCTAGAAATATTTCAATTTTATCAGTGCTATTTTTTCCGAAAAATTTTGGCTTTTCTAGATGCTCAAGAATTTCACTAATGTTTTGTTGTAGTGTGAGATACATATCGCGATCAGAATGTGTATCTTCATCAAAATAAAGAATTTTAAATTCCCGGGTATTAGCTGGAAATTCTTTCATAGCTTTTTCATTTGCAAGATTTTGGATCGATCTAGAGCTATAAGGAAAAAGATAGATTTTATTAGTGGGTGTTTTCTGCCCAATAGAATAGATACAGCAATTAGGGGTGATATCTGTAGTGTTCGTTTGAGGGATTTCATAGCCGAATTGAATAGTATTTTTTGAAAAGGAAACTATTTTGTAAAAGTTTATAAAGTTTTTATCCTTAATTTCCTCAATTTTCTCCCCATCTTTTCTAAAAAAAATTTTATTATAAATGAATTCTGCATGTTGGTTTTCTGGAAATAACTTAAAAAGTTCTGTGGCCAGTCGGGTTTTATCCATTTTCGCTGGTTTATAGTCTGGATAATGCAGTATTCGTTTCTTATATGAGATTTTGGTGTTTTTTTCTAAATAGATTTTTAGTATTGAAAAATCAATTTTTTTGGATTCTTCATGGTTGTATCTAAATTGAAATTGAAAATTTTTATCAATTGAGTCGGTGACATTAAAGGTGTGGATGGATTGATTGCCGAAAATATCGTAAGAATTTTCAGAAAAAATTAAACAAGAGTCAGTTTTTGCCATAATCCACCTTATTATTTATATACTTATAATAAAACCATATCATATACTTTAAGCATCAACAACTTGGAAATTTCCTTATGAAAGGCCTAGTCTGGTTTCGTGAAGATCTAAGAGTACATGCTAATACAGCGCTGTATCATGCCGCTCAACAATGCGCAAAGGGAATTTTAGGAATCTACATCATAGATACCAGTTTCTGGAAAAAACATCACATGGCGGCTTGCCGCGTTCAATTTCTACTCTCTGGATTGTTAGTGTTAAGTCAGAATCTACAGGCTAGAGGAATTCCTTTATTAATTAAACAAGTTAAAAAAACCGGGGATATTGCTCAAGAATTATATCAATGCGCACAAAAACATAAGCTCGAAGGACTTTTTTTTAATAAACAATATGAAGTGGATGAAAAGCAACGGGACAAAATAGTATGTAACTATTTAAGCCAGTCTGGTATCAAATGTAATGCGTATGATGATCAAGTCATATTACCGCCGGGTGTAGTTCGAACTAAACAAGGTAAAACTTTTAGTATCTTTACGCCCTATAAGCGAGCTTATCTACAGTTATTATTAAATAATCAAAATATCATTCCACATTACTCACTCCCTAAACGACAAAATGGGTTAGAAATTCGATCGAGTAAAGTACCCCTTCATTTATCTGGTTTTTCCTCAACGATTATTTGGCCATCGGGTGAAGATGAGGCGCAACGCCGATTAAAAAAATTTATCACAAATGACTTATTTAATTATCATAAAACGCGTGATTTTCCGTCATTGGCAGGGACAAGTTTGTTATCACCGTATTTAGCAACAGGAATGATTTCACCGCGACAATGTTTGTTGGCCGCTTTAATGGCCAACAAGGGTGAATATGATTCTGGAAATAAAGGAGCTATGACATGGATTAATGAATTAATCTGGCGTGATTTTTATAAACACTTATTAGCTGACGTACCACGACTATCCATGCATCAAGCTTTTCGACTAGAAACTGAAAATTTAAAATGGCGATATAATCAAAAACAGCTATTAGCATGGCAACAAGGTCTTACCGGTTATCCGATTGTTGATGCGGGGATGCGTCAATTAAAACAATTGGGTTGGATGCACAATCGTTTGCGTATGATAGTGGCGATGTTTTTAAGCAAAAATTTATTTTTCGATTGGCGTTTAGGTGAGGATTTTTTTATCCGACATTTAATCGATGGAGATTTGGCCGCCAATAACGGAGGCTGGCAATGGAGCGCATCTACCGGTACTGATGCGGCGCCTTATTTTCGAATTTTTAACCCGACTCGGCAGAGTGAGCGCTTCGATCCAAAAGGAGATTTTATTCGTCAGTATTGTCCGGAACTCAGTGCATTTGATGTGCGTTCTATCCATGATCCACATCAGCGCGCGCCGACGCTCGCTTTACAAAGCGGTTACCCTAAGCCGATCATAGATTTTAAATCCTCGCGCATAGCTACGATTAAAGCTTTTAAAGCACTTTCAAAATGACTGGAAAACTTAATTGTTGTCGTCTATCTTAAAATTTTACTACATATAGGTGCTACCCATGCTGCAAGTAAAAATGCAAGGTCCATTTATTAAGCGTATGGCTTTTTTAATTTCATTGTCGCTGACTATCATAAGTACCAATTGCTTTGCTCAATCTAGCGTAATGAGTGTTGTTGTTCAAGGAATAGAGGCTAAAAAATTATTTAGCTATCTGACTGGTCCTAAAGTACATGCCGATGCAGGTATGAGTAAGCAATATTTACAAGGTATCAATATTGTTTGCCAATATGTCACGGCCCCTATCACGCGTAATGGCGTAAATGTACCCTTGAGTGATCCGTCACGATATTCTTGCACCAGTAATTTTGATTACAATGGTTTAGCTGCACCTACTACTCTGCCTTAAACGGTTTATTTTATAAATGGACTAGATGAACAGTCTGGTGAGATAAACTTGAAGATTGGCTATCGTCATTTTTTCGCCTAAAAAAACCAGCCGTTTTTTTTGGGAATTTTATCTGGTGAAGTTTAAGCTTTGATCTTTCGATTTCTTTTTTTGTTACTGTAACTTCGGCTCGAAGCTCGAGAATAAGAATTCTGCAATCCGTGCGTAAACATTTATCATCACGCAATTTTTCTGTTAAATGATTGATTTTCTCAACAGATGATTTTTCAAGATTTAACATCTGTTCTAATTGCTGTTCGGAATGTCTCACAAAGCTATTAATTTCATTTTTCAAATCGAATTGTTTGCTGAGTAAATTGCGTGTAGTCGCTAAATGCAGTCGTTGTAATTTTATTTTTTCTCTTAATTCCGTATACATATTTTTCCATTAATATTGAATTATAATTAACCTTACCTGCTAGTTAAAAGAACCAAATATTGTTTTAACTAGCATAGTCTATGTTAAATAATAAATAAATCAATTACTATTATTATCTAAAATTATTTTTATTTATAATATCTTATGCCTAAAAAGAAATATCCAAGTCCAAAATCGCCTATTGCCTACTCAATAGATCAATTAGAAATAGCCGCTGCTGATACGGCTTTTTTACTATTAAGTGAAAATAAAAAAATATCTGATCTGACTAATATACAAGTGTGCGTGTTAAAAAATTTTTTTATAATGTTTAAGTCAAATATAGCTTACGCTAGCCAAGATGCCCAAGATATTGGAATTTTTAGAGATCAAGTCAGTGTGGAGGGAATAAAAAAAATCTTTCGGACTTCCTTGTGTGTAAATTCGGAAGAAAAAATGTTAATTAACGTAATTGACGAAGATATTACAAAAGTTATTATATCAATTAAAATTCAATCGCTTATTCAAGATTTAAATAATAAAAAATATTACGATTTGACCAGTAAAAAAATTTTTTCATTAATGAATAGATTGCTTCCCTACTATCATCCTAGCATTCGAGCTTATTTTACTTTAGAAAATTTATTTGATTCATTTAAGAAAATGCGATTTAATTTTTTTAAAAATTTAAATGCGATTTTACTTAAGGAGCCAAAATCAAATTTAGCCGCCCAAATGCAAATTTCTTATTTATGTTCTATGTTAATGTGGGTTACTAACGTAAAAAATATCAGTTTTTTTTTAATCATAGACACTATATTAGTTTTATCAAAGTATAATCTGGTTAATTTTATGTTTAAGCAATATTACCTATCAGATAATGAGATAAGTTTTTTATTGCCAATGCCTTTTCGTGCAGTTAAGTTCTTAAGCAAACATTTTGCGCATGAAAAAAATAATAAAACACGTATTCTAATCGCGTTAAATAATGCAGAAAAAAATTTTGTTGAAGATTGGAAAAAAAATTCTTTGCAAATGTCATTAAGAAGAGAATTTATCTTTTTTATAGATATTTTATTGGATTTTGCTTTAGCAACAACCCAAGAAAATAGAACACTTATACTCGATCATTATAATGGTTTTCGGCCCTTAATCAGAGAAATCTTTTTAATTTTCACTCAGAATGTAATGAATCTCAACGAGCGTATTCAAAGCCTTAGCTTATCAGAATTTGAAAAGGCTCAGCTTGAGCATGAAAAGATTCCCAGTAAGGTAATGTGCGACAAGATATTAGCAATGATGGACAAATGGCAGGCTTGTATTCAAACCAATTTACAAATTTTTAAACAATCCGAAAAAATAGCATTAGCACTGACTGAACAAGAAAGAACAGAAATTGACAATAATCAAGCATTCTTGGCCCAAGCTATACAGCGGCCAAGTAAGCAAGCAATTCAAGCAGCACAACAGTTTGCTGAGAAACTAAAAAAGACTGCTGAAAAAGAAGCTTTAGAACAAAAAAAAACGGTAGCTGCAAACTCACTAAAGCTTGATTTAATTGATCAGTATCAACAAGAGTTAGCAAAAAAATTTTTAACTATTTCTAATCTACAAAATTTAGAACAAGAAGAGTTATTAAATAATAAGGAAAAAATAATTGTACAAGAGATTGTTAAATATATGAAACTAAAGCCTATAAAAAAATTGTTAGATATAGCTTTATTAACAGAATTAGAAGATTTTTTATTCTCTTTACCAAATGAGATTCAAGCCGATGAATTACATATTCTGTTATTGGCCTATATTAATTTACTGGATATCTTTTTGAGTAGAATTAATTATAGGATGAAAACCTATAAACAGGAATATGTACCGCTTATAGTAAAAATGTTGGATAGGCATGGCCAAAAGAATTTCTCTGGTGAAGATCATGTTCTTAGCCGAAAGATCAAACAAAACTCTAAGAAAATTCTAGCTAATCTAGCAGCAACTAATGATCATTGCGTATGCATATTAACGATTTTTGATAGTATTAATGTGTTGAAATCTAAAATAACCGATATTGAATTTTATAAAATATGGACTTTACCGATAAATTTTAGAAAAAGTGAGTTTAAAGATAGCTGTAATCATGCTTCCGATAATTTATCTCAATTTTGCAACTATCTGGAAATAAAAAAAAATGCATGTATAAAAACCGGAATAACTAGCAAAAATAAAAAAAATCGAGTGGAGATTAACGAAAAAGAGATACACCTAAAATTGGAAAATTTAAAGGATGCGATTTATAAAATAGATAGTCAAATTTCTGAAAATGATTGTTTAAGGCAACCTTTCCCTAACACCTTGCTAAGCAAAAATTCTCAAGTGCGAGAACTGCAGATACAAAATATTGTAATTAGTCAGGACAAATTGCGCGTCCCGATCCCTTACAACCCTGCTGAGTTGAGGCAAAGCCAAAGTATTGCAAATTTAATCTCAATTAAGGTTGCAAAAACTCAAGATCTTAGGTTTTTTTCCTCTAAAAAATCACAGATGGACACTAAAGAAGATAACGGTAGTCTTAGCGGTACAACTATGAGTCACAGAAGAATGAGTATCTAAAATATTAACGTTAAAGAAATGTTTATCTCATCTTTATGAATTTTATAAATTAGGTTGTAATGGAAATGGTTTTAGCTTCATTTTTAGCTATGCAACGAATTGCTATCTAGTTAAATTTCCAATTAAAAGAGTAGTATTTTTCCTGTATTTTTTGTCCCTTTGCAGAGGAAGAAACATCCACTAAGTCTCCTTAGTAATGCCTTAATCCAATTTCTATATTGCAGCTATTTGAAAGCCTATATAAGATAGAAAGCAGCATCCTTGTCCTAAATTAGTTTAGAAGCTTTTAACTGGTTGACTTCGTTGCTATCATCCATAGTAATTTCTAAACTTTTTTAAAATATCAGTCTCATTACTAGATATCCGGAGGCAATATGAAGTTGAAAACATTGACTTTAGCCATAATCATAGGATTAACAATGTGCACTTTGGCGTTGCCTATTTATGCTGACGAAATACTATCAGGCCCACATCTTAGCACGACAGGCATTGCCAGTATTGATGTAAAGCCAGATAATGCAACTATCACGATTGAAGTGAGCTACTCAGCTAAAGAGGCCACTGAAGCTAAAAGACAGGTGGATAAAAGAGTCACACACTATTTTGATTTTTTACGTAAAAACGGTATTCAGCAGAAAGATATTAATGCGGCTAATTTAAGTACACAACCAGAATATGATTATCAGAAAAGTGCAGCAGTGCTGAAAGGCTATCGTGCAGTGCGTCAGGTGCAAATAACAGTACGTCAGATAGATAAGCTTAATGAGCTATTAGATGGCGCATTAAAGATGGGATTGAATGAGATTCGTGCTATAAAATTAGGTGTCGCCAATCTAAATAACTATCGTGAGCAAGTGCGTAAAAAAGCCATTCAGACCGCCATTGTGCAAGCAAATTCATTGGCCGACGGTTTTATGGTTAAACTTGGGCCTATTTATAGTATTCATTATCAGGGAGATAATGACCAACCTATGCCAGTACCGGTTATGTTTTTACGAGCAGAAAATGCTTTAACAGCTAAGCCAGATCAAACTTACCAACAACAAACTATCCATTTTAAAGATCAAGTTGATGTAGTCTTTGAGCTGAAAACCGACAGCAACCCGTCCCGGTAAAAATAATTATTGGTGCGCCCGGAGGGACTCGAACCCCCGACACCCAGGTTCGAAGCCTGGTACTCTATCCAGCTGAGCTACGGGCGCTTAGACTTAAAGCGGCAGAATTCTAACAGTTTATAACTTATTCAGCTAGTTCCATTAGCTAACAATCTTTCGTTGCCTAAGTTTTTATACGCTAGAGCTATTGATGTTAGCATATGAATGTGGATAATCATCCAAATTCATATTTTCAGCAACATATGTTCTAAAAAAAACACTCACATTACCGCGTAATCCACTTCTAAAATCTTGCAAATTAGAAGAATCTAAATTTTTAATTTGGTCTTCAAGATTTTTCTTTAAGTCAGTGAGTTGGTTACTACCCTCGGCGGTATTCAAGTTATCCGCTAAAGCGAGCATTTGCGGTAAATTATAGATTAACGCCGCACCTAGATTGGCTATCCATTTCAATGCTTCAGCTATGTTTCCTGAATAGCCTAATTCTTTTAAACTATCTGCCATGGCTTTATGTGTAGTAAACCCGGAGAATAATGCCGGCAGCGCAAAAAATATGGCTAGTAAAGAAGGTTTTTCCATAGACATCAATTTTTTACTAGAGGAAAGAACTCCTTTAATAGTAAATCCTGCGCCAGGTATCCCATTACCAATGGCAGCTATAAAACCCAAGAACATACCGATTGTGTGACTACCCCCAAATTTTTTTTCAGATAAGTCACGCATACCAAAATAACTGATTAATAAATATGCGCTAAATTGTGGGATGCTGAACAAGCCAAGACCGGTATTAAGCGAATAATAGCTGATTTTTTCACGCAAACTTAAATCGTTATTGGCGGTAAGAAGAGAAATTAGCTGCCCCTGGGTGTCCAGATTTAATGGTTCAGTTGGATCTAAATCACAGTGTTTGCGAGTAAACTGTTCAAATGCAAGATTAATTTCTTCGATGAATTTTTCTTTTTGTAAATCGGTTTGATTTTTGAATAGGGCGCTAATTCCATTAATTAATTCCATGGATCCTACCACATTGACGCCGACGTTAAGTAACGCAGAAACTATCTGTAATGTCATTAACGGTGCATCAACATAGTTTCCCTCTTCGTCGACTATATTCATAAATATATTAGGTGCTACACACATAATAGAAAAAAAGATTGCTGCTGAAAGTTGCGCAGGCGTTTTAAGAAGTCTAGGACACTGTTCTAAAAGCTCTCGGTAAGCTTGTATATTAAAAAGGAAGTTGGTTCCAATTCCACTTGCGGCAGTAATTTCTTTTAATCCGTCAGCAACTGAAGCGCCTGCTTGATAAGCTGGATTATAATAAGTAACTACACTGACTGCGGATGTTACAGCTATACCGAATGATTTAGCGGTTAAATTTTCCCAGAATTTTTTTAAGGGATAAATTAGCTTTTGAATAAAACTATTAGAATGTTGTGCAGGAAGTAAAGGCATAGTTTCAGGGGCACGGCTTGGCATTTTATTATCCTTGTCGAAGGTAATTAACTTTATTGGATTAATAATTGTAAGATAGAATAATTAATCTTTTCTTAACTAACAAGAAATAAATAAAAAAACATAAAGAAATTTTTATTTATCAATTAGTTAAATCAATGATCAATAGATGTCTTTTTTCATCAAGACCTGAAATCTGTAAGGCTTTGGTGTCAATCAGTTTGAAATCGGTATCAAGTGTTTCGATCTCTTCAACAGGGTATTGTCCTTTCATCGCTAAAAAAATTCCATTTTTGCAGCATAAATGTTTAGTTTTATGCAAAAATTCATTAAGCTGACTAAAGGCGCGACTGACTATGCTATTAAAACAATTTTCCGGATAATATTTTTCCACTCGAGAAGAAATAATATCTACATTGTTAATCATTAAGGTCTGTATGACATGTGTTAAGAAACGAGTTTTTTTTCCGTTACTGTCTAGTAATGCAAAATGATACTGAGGAAGTGTAAGTGCTAAAGGAAGTCCCGGTAAACCCGCGCCAGTACCGACATCCAAAATGTTTGGACCTTGTAAATACGGGCTAATAACGAGACTATCGATAATATGTTTAGTGAGCATCTGTAAAGGGTCGCGGATGCTGGTTAAATTATGTATTTGATTCCATTTATGCAACAGCAACACATACTCGACTAATTTTTTGCTAATTATTTCATTAACACACAAATGATTTTGGCTTAACTGCTTTAAAAGCTCAGTATGTAATTGTTTGAAATCGACCATGTAGATTTTCCGTATGAAATTTTAGAGGTAACTTTTTATAAAAAATTTTCTAAACCATAAACTAATTTTTTTAGCGATATCACTTTTTTGCAAGCCAATAATACGCCGGGCATATAGGCATTACGGTCTATCGTTTCATGAGAGATAACCAGATTTCCACCAAGATGGCCAAATAGTATGTCTTGCTTGGCGAGAAATCCTGGCAGACGTAATGCATGTATCGGAACTTGATTTTTGACCGCGCCACGCGCGCCAGTTAATGTTTCATGAATTTTTTTAACACGTGGTTGGCTTGTTCTCGCAGAGCTAATTAATTCAGCGGTTTTTATAGCGGTTGCAGAGGGTGCGTCTAGTTTATTTTCATGATGTGTTTCTATAATTTCACATTCAGGAAAATAATGTGCGGCTTGTTCAGCAAAACGCATCATTAATAAAACACCCACACAAAAATTGGGAGCAATGATTCCACCTAAGTTTTTCTCAGCGCAAAGCCTTTGCAATTCTTTTATTTGTTCTGGAAGTAAACCACTCGTACCAATAACAGGATGAACTCCGGCCAGTATGATACTTTTAGCATTTTCAAAAACTACGGCGGCGTTGGTAAAATCAATAACCACATCCGCTTTGCTGGATAATAGTGATTTTTTTAGTTCGTCGCTATTATAAGTTTCTGCTACTAAATCGAAGCTTGGATCCTGTTTAATCGTTTTAACAGTGATTTGCCCCATACGGCCAGCAGCGCCATTAACGAGAACGCGAATTGGCATCGAAAATTCTCCTGTTGTTGCAAGGGATGGGAGTGACTATACTCTATACTCTTCGCACTTGAATTTTTGGCTGTGTTGCCGTTCAATTCGCAATCCTCATGTGTCTTGAATAAACGAAGGTTGCTTCATTCTCATGGCGCCTTGGCAAAAATCCAATTGCTATGAGTATATATTTTATGAAATTATCTAGTAAAGCAAATTTTTATCTTATTTTAGCTACCTTGATGTGGGGGATAACTTTTCCACTGACTCGAAATGCATTGACTGAAGTTGATCCGTTTGTATTTGTGAGTTTACGTTTTGCTTTAGCTGCATTGGTTTTGTTACCTAGTGTTTGGATTTTATTCCATAAGACCACCCGAGCTATTTTGCGTGGTAGCCTAATTATTGGCGTTCTCAATGCGGGGGCTTATCTTTGTCAAACTATAGGCTTAGAAACCGTGCATTCTGCGCGTGCGGCATTTATTACCGGCGCTAGTGTTATTTTAGTCCCTTTTCTAGCACCTTTGTTTAAGCTAGAAAAGCCGAGCCGCTTGGATTTATTGTGTTCGGGCATAGGATTTATAGGGCTTTATGTTTTGATGGATGTAAAGCACCTTTATTTCGGACATGGTGATTTGTGGGTTTTTTTAGGAGCTATGTTTTTTTCCTTACAAATTACCTATTTACAGCGCATTAATCAATTGATAGATAATTATCAATTATTAGCTTTTTATCAGCTCTTGTTTACCGTGCCTTTTGTATTTTTATTTACTAAAGGTCATAATTTTAGTGCGGCTTTGCAGCCGCAAGCTTTGATTGGCATACTATTTTGTGCTGTATTTGCTACCAGTTTGGCGTATTATTTACAGAATAAGTATCAAAAATTTACCAGTGCCCCCAAAGCCGCGTTGATTTTTGCCTTGGAGCCTTTATTTGCAAGTCTATTTGGCGTATGGATTAATCATGAAATGCTGGCAAAAACCACACTGGTTGGTGGCTCATTATTGTTGATAAGTTTAATTCTTCCAGCGGCAGTGAATATGAAAAAAGAGCCTGATCCTCTCATCAAATAATAGGTAATAAAATGACTGAATTAAAAACTACCTTTCTTAAAGATTACACCCCACCTAGTTTTTTGATAAATACCGTTGAATTAACCTTTAAGTTAGATGAAGATTTAACGCAAGTTAATTCTCGTTTGACATTCATTCGTAACTCGGTGCCAGAAAATAAAAATAAATCTCTGATTTTGCAAGGTGAAAATTGCGAATTGATTTTTATTAAACTTAATGGACGATCTTTATCAAGCAAAGAATATCAACTCAAAGATAATGAATTAACTATTTTTCACGTGCCCGATCAGTTTATTCTTGAAATTGAAAATAGAATTAAACCTAAAGAAAATACCGCATTAAGTGGATTGTATGTTTCCCGAGGAATTTTTTGTACTCAATGTGAAGCGGAAGGTTTTCGGCGCATCACTTATTTTTTAGATAGACCCGACGTATTAGCGCGCTACACCACTACTATTATTGCCGACAAATCAAAATACCCCATTTTATTATCCAATGGTAATAAAATTACAGAGCAAAATTTAGCGAATAATCAACATTCTATTACTTGGGAAGATCCTTTTAAAAAACCTAGTTATTTATTTGCTTTGGTTGCGGGTGATTTAGAATATATTCAAGATGAATTTTTAACTCAATCGCAGCGTAAAATAATTTTACAGATTTTTTCTGAAAAGGGAGAGAAAAATAAGTGCCATCACGCCATGGATTCTTTAAAAAAAGCCATGCATTGGGATGAGCAAGCCTATGGTCGCGAATATGATTTAGATATCTTCATGATTGCGGTTATCGATGACTTTAATATGGGGGCCATGGAAAATAAGGGACTTAATATTTTTAATGCACAGACTATTTTGGCGGATCCGAATTCAGCAGCTGACGCGGATTATAGCTATATTACTAAAGTGGTAGGACATGAGTATTTTCATAATTGGACCGGTGATCGCATTACCTGTCGTGATTGGTTTCAGCTGAGTCTTAAGGAAGGCTTGACGGTGTTTCGCGAACAAGAATTTAGTGAATCTATTGGCAATCCTGCTACTGAACGCATCAGTACAGTAAGACAATTAAGAGCTATGCAGTTTGCAGAGGATGCCGGCCCTCTAGCTCATCCCGTGCAACCCGACTCTTATATTGAGATCAATAATTTTTACACCATGACGGTGTATGAAAAAGGTGCTGAAATCATTCGCATGATGAAGGTCTTAGTGGGTCCAGAATTATTTCGTAAAGGTATGGATGATTATTTTAATTCTCATGATGGACAAGCCGTCACAATAGAAGATTTTGTTAAATCAATTGAGAAGGGGAGTAGTTACGATCTGCAACAATTTCGTCGTTGGTATAAGCAATCCGGCACACCCGAATTACAGGTTGATTATCATTATTCAGCGGAAGAAAAAACCTTTGACTTGATACTCAAACAACATTGTCCTGCCACACCGGGACAACCGACTAAAAAACCTTTTTATATCCCTTTGGTGATGGCTTTATTAAGTCCAGAAGGCCAAGCTTTTAATTTACAACTAGTCGGTGACGATAAGCCTATGGGGACACAATGCACATTAAAACTTAGAGAGTCTGAACATGTATTTCAGTTTATAAATGTCGATGCTAAACCAATTCCTTCTTTGCTGAGAAATTTTTCTGCACCAGTGAAACTTAAAGTTAAATATTCTGATGAAGATCTTGCATTTTTAATGCAGTCGGATACCGATGGTTTTAATCGCTGGGATGCTGCACAGGAGTTGGCGAGTCGAATAGTGTTGCGGCGTATTCGATCCTCAGCTGCTATGGAAGATTCAGCGGTTAATCAATTGATTGAGGGCTATAAAATTCTATTCGCTGATAATAAGCAGGATAGTAAGGATTTATTGGCAGAATTATTAAGCTTACCGAGTGAAGCTACTTTTGCCGAACAAATGCCTATTATTGATATCGATGGAATTCACGAAGAAAGAGAATGGTTACGCTTTCAATGCGTTAAAAAATTAGAAAATAATTTTTTACATTGTTATCAAGCCTGTCATGATTTAACACCTTATGTTTTTGATAAACAGTCGGTGACCAATCGACGTTTAGCTAACATAAGTTTAAACTATCTCATGTTATTGCAAGATCCTAATGTGCATCATCTCTGTGTGGAACATTATAAAAAAGCCGATAACCTAACCGATAGAATTGTGGCATTAAGCGAAATAGTTAGCCATAACTTATCGCAACGAGACCGCTTTTTAAAAGAGTTTTATGAAAAAAATTCAGCTAATTCTTTAGTGGTTTGTAAATGGTTAGCGATACAAGCGCGTGCTCCATTGCCAGATACCTTGCATCAGGTTAAAAAATTACTGAAGCATCCTGCTTTTGATTGGAAGAATCCGAATAAAATTCGATCCTTGATAGGTGTTTTTTGTTCAGAAAATCGTAGTCAATTTCACGATCGTTCAGGCGCAGGTTATGTATTTTTAAGTGAACAAATACAGCAGCTTGATCCTATCAATCCTCAGATAGCGGCGCGTTTAGTAAAACCTTTTACGCAATGGAAGCGTTTTGATATCGATCGTCAAACCTTGATGCATGATCAACTAGAAAAGCTCATTAAAATACCGGGGCTTTCTGCAGATGTGTATGAGATGGTCAGTAAGAGCTTACTATAAAATTTTTTATTATTTTTTGCTATGTACTATTTAAATGGTCTGTTTAGCTAAAAAGATACCTATTAAAGCGATTAGCATACCGATCATTTGACTGAAACCTAGATACTCTGAAAAGAAATACCAGCCTGCTATCGCAGCCACCATCGGTTGGATAAGCAAAGCAGTTGATGAGAAGGTCACCGGTAAATAGGGTAAGGCATATGCAATCAATCCTTGGCCTAAAATATGTGCAAACAAAGCTAAAGCAAATAAAATGATCCAGGCCGTTTCTGTTTGTGGGATGGCAAGTTCTCCGGATAGGCAGGTGATGATAAGCAAAGTGAGCATGCTGGCAAAAGTTGATATTGCCATACTTGAAAAGGCTGTAAATTTTTTACGCGCTCGATTTAGTACTAATAGGTAACCAGCATAGAAAAAAGCGGTGATAAAGGCTAATCCATCACCCATGCGAATATTTTTGTCCATATGCAAGCTAGGGTGAATTAAGACGGCAATACCTAAAATGGCTAATAATAAACCAACGACTAATTTTTTTTGTGGCGGCTTGCGTAAAACGATCCATCCCCATAAAGCGATAAGGATGGGCGAAAAGTTAGCAATTAAAGTCGAATTGGCGATGGTCGTATATTGAATAGAAAGATGCCAGGTGGCCAGATCGCCGCCAAATAAAACACCCGAAAATAATAACCAAAGATAATCTTTTAAAACCGGTGCATGCCTATCATCAGGGCGTGTATAACCTTGTCCTATAGATAGTAAGGTTAAAATAGGAAAGGCGATAGCTACCCGCCAAAACCCCGTCGCAATCGGACCTACTTCGCTTAATCGGACAAAAATAGGAGCAAAACCTATCGCTACAGCCCCTATCACTAAATACAAAAGGGCAAGTTTACGTTTTTTCGCTGAACCAATTCTTTTTAAATGCTTGACCATAAATTAAGCTCCAATAGAGAAACCTTCTTATTTTTTAAAGTTATCAACAGGAGAGAATAGGTTTCTAATTGTTTAATTAAAGCATAGTTTGCCGTGGGCGTACCGAGAAGTTTTAGATCGGCGCAATTTTTCACTAAGTTCTAAAAATATCGTCTATGATATGAAAGTACACTTAAAAAAATGCGTATATCCAAGTGAAAAATGGACAAATGTGTGATGTGGGTTTTTTACCGGAGCTGTTATCAATTTACCATGATTGCCATGATGTTGGGTAGCCTCAGTGCTTGCCTAGTGGGGCCTGATTTTCAAACACCTCAGCCCCCTAAGGTAAATCATTACACAAAACCTCCCTGGCCTTGTAGAACTGCCAGCGCGCCAGGGCATGGAGGAGCGTCGCAACAATTTATTCAGACTAAAACTATATCTGCAGAATGGTGGCGTTTATTTCACTCTCCTAAAATAAATAAACTTATTTGCCGAGGTATTGCTAACAGTCCTAATTTAGCGACAGCTAAAGCTACCTTACGTGAAGCGCAGGAAAATCTAAGTGCGGGCATAGGAAATGGTTTATATCCAAATATCTCAGCCCAATTGACAGCGCAGCGTGGTTCCAACACGGGATTTTTTTCAGGCAATTCTACAAATAATTCGATAACCACAACCTCAAGTGGAATTCCTTCTTCGGTATTTAATCTATTTAATGCGTCATTGAATGCTTCTTATGTACTGGATTTTTTTGGAGGAATACGCAGGCAAATACAAGGTTTACAATCACAAGTGGACTATCAATATTTTGAACTCCGCGCAGCATATCTGAGTTTAACATCCAATATTGTGACTACCGCTATTACCGTAGCTTCATTGCATAGACAAATTTGTGTGACTAAACAATTGATACGGGAGCAAGCTGCGCAATTGGCGATCATAAAAAAACAATTTTACCTCGGCGGCGTTTCGAAAATTGAGGTAGTCGCCCAACAAACGCAATTGGCGCAAACTCGAGCAACTTTACCGCCTTTACAAAAAAGTTGGGCGCAAGCACGTCATCTGCTGGCAATTTTAGTCGGTGCTTTCCCTAGCGAATGCCATGTTATTCCATCTTTGGATTTGAATGAATTGCATTTACCGACAGAACTTCCATTGAGTGTGCCTTCTGCTTTGGTTCGGCAAAGACCCGATGTACGTGCTGCTGAAGCGTTATGGGAGGCGGCTAATGCTCAAGTGGGTGTTGCAACAGCTAACTTATACCCACAATTTGCGTTGAGTGGTTCTTGGGGTAGATCGAGTTCAGTCGGAAGTCGGTTATTTAACTCGCAAAGCAACTTATGGAATATTGGTGGGGGATTACTTCAACCACTCTTTCGAGGTGGTGCTTTAATTGCTGAACGTCGTGCAGCTATTGCTGCTTACGATGTTGCTGCTGCTCAATATCGAGAAGTCGTATTGAAAGCTTTTCAAAATGTAGCGGATACTTTAAGAGCAATAGAAGCGGATGCTCGAGAAATGCGCGCACAAAAACAAGCCGAATCAGCGGCGTATACCAATTTATACTTGGTGGAACAACAATTTTCTCTAGGTGGTGTCAGCTATCTTTCTTTATTGGATGCACAACGACAATATCAGCAAACACGCATTAGTTTAGTCCAAGCAGAAGCCAGTCGATATGCGGATACTGCGGCCTTATTTCAAGCTTTAGGGGGTGGATGGTGGAACTCGAATTGTCAGTAGAGGATCACAACCGTGCATAGATTAAAAAAGCATTTTACTAGACCCATGATCATCATGTTGATTAGTGTTAGCGTGCTTTTTATTCTGGTTTTTGGTTATCAAACTATTAAGCATCTTCTTATTCGGCATGCAATGCAAAAAAATACTGCACCTGTAGTCACCGTTTCGGCGATGCGTATTGAATATTCATGGTGGCAACCTAAGATTTTAACTTATGGCAGTATGCGTGCGGTGAATGGAGTCTATGTCACCACCGAATTAGCGGGATTAGTGCGTGCGGTTTATTTGAAACCAGGCTCGGAAGTTAAAGAAGGAGATGTATTAGTACAGCTCAATGCCGATTCAGACATAGCTTTACTGCATTCACTAGAAGCGCAGGAGAAATTAGCCGAAATTATTTATCATCGTGATAGTGCGCAATTTGCTGTCAAAGCGATTAGTAAAGCCGTGCTTGATACGGACGAGCAGAATCTAAAAAATCTGCAAGCACAAGTGGCGCAACAAGTAGCTATAGTCGCTAAAAAAACCTTAACGGCACCCTTTAGTGGCCGTTTAGGTGTTTCGACGGTGAACGTTGGGCAATATCTCAACCCAGGCGATCAAGTTGTCACTTTGCAAGCTTTAGATCCACTGTATGCTGATTTTTTTATTCCGCAACAAAAGTTAGCGCAATTACAGATAGGATCTATAGTTAACATAAGAACTGATACTTATCCGGATAAAATTTTTACGGGAAAAGTGACCACGATTAACCCTATTGTGGATGTTAATACGCGAAATGTACAAATTGAAGCGACCATCGCTAATCCGCAGTCAGAATTATATCCTGGTATGTTTGTTTCAGCCGAAGTGCTCACTAGCCCAGTTAAGCAGTATTTAACTTTGCCTCAGACCGCGATTAGTTTTAATCCTTATGGCGAAATAGCTTATATTGTGCAGCAAAAAGGAAAAGATAAAAATGGAAAACCACAGTTGAGCGTACTACAAACCTTTGTAACCACTGGTGAAAAACGCGGCGATCAAATTGCAATTTTAGAAGGTTTAAAAGCAGGTGAAATGGTTGTTACCAGCGGACAACTCAAACTTAAGAATGGCAGTAGTGTGGTAATTAATAATTCAGTGGTACCGAATAATAATCCTGCGCCAGTAGCGATTGATGAATAAACTAACGGATTAGTTTAGGGATAGCGGTTTTTTTATGCGCTTTACGGATATTTTTATTCAGCGACCTGTATTAGCAACCGTGATTAGTTTATTAATCTTGGTGTTAGGAATACGTTCATTAACTTTGCTACAGGTTCGACAATATCCTTATACTGAAAATGCGGTGATCACTGTTTCTACGGTATATACCGGCGCCGATCCTGCTTTGATTGCAGGATTTATCACCACTCCGCTAGAAAATTCTATTGCCCAGGCGCAAGGAATTGATTATCTAACATCAAGTAGTACACAAGGTAGCAGTTCGATACAAGCCAATTTGTTACTGAACTATGATCCGAATAAAGCATTAACCGAAATTAATACCAAAGTAAATGCCGTTATCAATCAATTACCTAAGCAATCTCAACAACCGACATTAAGTATTGCTATTGGTGAAACCATCGATTCGATGTATATCGGTTTTTATAGTCCTAAGTTAGCAAGCAATCAAATTACGGATTATTTGACTCGAGTGGTGCAGCCGAAATTACAAGCCGTAAATGGCGTTCAGCAAGCTGAGATTGTCGGCCAACATTTATTTTCACTCCGCGCTTGGCTAGATCCCGCTAGGTTAGCTTCTTATGGTCTAGGTGCCGATGATGTGGCACATGCCTTAGCTAATAATGATTTTATTGCGGCTGTTGGACGTACTAAGGGCGATATGGTCACTGTCGATTTAACCGTAAACACCGGTTTAAACAACGTAGAACAATTTCAGAACTTAATTGTCAAAGCACAAAATGGCGCGATTATACGTTTGAAAGATGTGGCTAAAGTCACTTTAGGTTCGCAAAGTTATGATACCTCGGTAAAATTTGATAATAAGCCAGCTGTTTATATCGGCATTAAAGTGGCACCGACCGCCAATGTGCTTTCTGTAATAAAAAATATAAGAAAAGCGATGCCCGATATCACCGCACAATTACCACAGGGATTAAATGGAAAAATTGTTTATGATGAAAGTCGCTATATAAACAGTTCTATCCATGAAGTGATGACCAGTTTGATAGAAGCCTTAGTGATTGTTACGTTGGTTATTTTTTTATTTTTAGGTTCCATACGTTCAGTGATCATACCCGTTATAGCAATGCCTTTATCCTTAATAGGAGCATTTTTTATTATGCTTTTATTGGGCTATACGATAAATTTACTAACCTTGTTAGCCTTAGTATTAGCTATAGGCTTAGTTGTCGACGACGCAATTATTGTTGTAGAAAATATTTATCGGCATATAGAATCGGGGCAATCACCCTTTGAAGCGGCTATTAAAGGCGCACGAGAGTTGGCGATTCCCATCATCTCGATATCGGTAGTTTTAATTGCGGTATATGTGCCAATAGGTTTTATGGGAGGGTTAACGGGAGCACTGTTTACTGAATTTGCGTTTACGTTAGCGGGAGCGGTTGGGATTTCTGCCATTATTGCCTTAACGCTTTCACCCATGATGTGCTCACTCTCTTTAAAACCCAGCGTTAAAGATCAGCATAAAGGTTTTG
The DNA here is from genome assembly GCF_964030935.1 of Rickettsiella endosymbiont of Aleochara curtula. NCBI lineage: Bacteria > Pseudomonadati > Pseudomonadota > Gammaproteobacteria > Legionellales > Coxiellaceae > Rickettsiella > Rickettsiella endosymbiont of Aleochara curtula. Next base: position 902,264 of record NZ_OZ034990.1, on the reverse strand, counting down.
TGGGTTTTATTGATGCTAAATTTGATAAATTACGTGAATTCTATGAGCGACTTTTGCATGGTTCATTAAATAATGTATCCGTGACCATTGTATTTGCATTAATTATTTTAAGCAGTATTTATTTTTTATATGCGACTTCTAAAAATGAATTAGCACCTCAAGAAGACCAAGGGCTCATTATCAGCTTATTAACGGCAGCACCTAATGCGACTTTGCAACAAACGCAATTATATTCCAATCAGGGGTTCAAAATTTTTGAAACTTATCCAGAGACCGATCATGTTTTTCAATTAGATGGTGTTAATGGGCTTAATACGAGTATTGGAGGGATGGTCTTTAAACCATGGAATGAACGCAAGCGTACCACCAATCAATTGCAACCACAGATACAACATTTATTTGATGGTATAGCAGGAGCACGCGTGGCGGCGTTTCAAAAACCTTCTTTGCCGGGTGGAGGGAGCGGATTACCCGTACAGTTTGTCATTACCACTACGGATGATTATGTTAAATTGAATGATGTTTCCCAAGCATTATTAGATGAAGCCCGTAAGAGTGGTTTATTTGTTTATTTAGATACCGATCTTAAATTAGATAAACCTCAAGCAGCTATACAACTTGATCGCGATAAAGCATCACAACTCGGTTTAACCATGGCTGATGTAGGCGATTTATTGGCTTCTGCGATGAGTGAAAATTACATTAATTATTTTAATTTTGATGGTCGTTCTTATCAAGTTATCCCGCAAGTGATGCGCGGTTATCGTTTGAATGCCAATCAATTACTTAATTATTATTTAAAAATTCCGAATGGTTCGGTGATTCCTTTATCAACGATAGCAAGCTTAAAAACCGTTGTAGTACCAGAATCGATAAATCATTTTCAGCAGCTTAATTCAGCCACTATTTCGGCAGTTCCTTTTCCTGGGGTCACTATGGGAGATGCATTGCAAGGTTTGCAAAATATAGCTAAAAAAATATTTCCGGAAAATTATAATATGGATTATGCTGCACAATCGCGCCAATACCAGCAAGAAAGTAGCGCCTTACTTTTAACTTTTTTCTTAGCGTTAATTATTATTTTTCTTTGTTTGGCGGCGCAATTCGAAAGTTTTCGTGATCCGCTCATTATTTTAGTGAGTGTACCCATGTCAATTTGTGGCGCACTTATTTTTATAAGTTTAGGTGTTGGCGGAGCTAGTTTAAATATTTATACCGAAGTGGGTTTAGTGACATTAATAGGTTTAATTAGTAAACATGGAATTTTGATTGTGCAGTTTGCCAATGATCTACAACAAGAAGGACATAAAAAACGTGAAGCCATACAAATGGCTGCCGGCATTCGGCTTAGACCCATTTTAATGACGACTGCTTCTATGGTGTTGGGCGTTATTCCCTTAATTTTAGCGTCTGGAGCCGGTGCTATTAGCCGTTTTAATATCGGCCTAGTGATTGCTTCGGGGATCTCTATTGGTACGCTATTTACTTTATTCGTCGTGCCAGCCATGTACTTGCTGTTGGCCCAAGATCATCAAGCAAACCCAGTGACTGATGTGCCGGGTGATCCGGTATTGAGTGGATAAGTCTATTTATTTGAGATATTTACTAAGAGTTGTTAAGCTTTAGCAAATGTGAATCTTTTATAGGGATATAGGTATGAGACTCAAGGTAGTTATTTTCTCCTTGTTAGCTTTAAGTGTCAGTTGTCCTGGTTTAGCTGCAGGCATCTATGATATCGACAGCGCCTATGAACAAGAAGTGATGCGTGCTCAAGTCAATGAGATGAATTGGTTATTAGGCAGAAACCAACCCGGCGGTTTTGACCAACCTTGTGGTTGGGTCTGTCGAATTAATGTGAGTGGTTGGATGAATACCGATGCTTACATTACTAATACCCCCCCAGTTTTTTTGGTTACCAATCCTTTATTTAATTATCCATTTGATAATCTTCCTCCTCAAGCAGCACCTTTTCGTATAAATACCAGCGGTAGAGCCAGCGATCTCATATTGAATAATGCCAATTTGTTTATAGATACGCGCGTAAATAATTGGATGAAGGCAAATATGTCATTGGTTTACACATCATTATCTCCAGTTGCGGGTGCACAGGGTAACTATGAAATACCTAATTCATTCTTGCTTTATCGACCAATAAGTAGAACTAATCTTGATACGGCCTATGCAACGCTACAGCATTTTAATGTTTCACCGGTCTATTTACGCGTAGGTAAAGAATATGTGCCTTTTGGTCAGTATGATCCCTATAGTTTTGTAACGAGTGAAAATCCTACACAATTGCTGAGTGAAATAAATGCAACCACCGCGCAGCTTGGTTTTACCATGCCCAGTGGACTTTATGGTTCTGTATACACTTTTGCAGGTCAACCTCGGTTGGCGGATGGAGGTTCGACGCGACGGATACAAAACGGTGGAGTTAATTTAGGCTATACCTATAGTGATTGTATCAGTAGTTTTAATATAGATGGTGGATATATTGGTAGTATTACCGATACTAATTTTTTATCCTCGTATTATACCAACACCAATGTCGAGTTTGCAGTTAATAATGTTCCTGGTTTGCCCAATCAAAAGGCACCGGCCTATAATATTAATGCCGAACTTCAGTGGGGGCCTTTAGATTTTAATGGTCACTATATTGCTACGACCCGAGATTTTAGAAAACCATTTCTTTTAGCTTTTCCTGTGCCAACCGAATTTTTTTTTAAAAAACCGAAGCTTTGGGGTTTTGAATTAGGTTTGACTTTTCCAGCTATCGCCAAACAAACTAGACTTGCAATAGGTTATCAAGCAACCAAACATTTACCAGGAATTTTACCCAACAGACGTATTTATGTGGATTATCTAATGAATGTAAGTCAGTGGTTTGATGTTGGAGTCGCCATCTTCCAAAACAAAGATTATAGTTTTGGAGAGGGGCAATTAATTGGTTTAAATGGTGCTGTACTGGCTGATGGTGGTTCAGGCAACAAATCCACCGTAGGTCAGATACGGGCAAGTGTCAAATTCGCTTAGTCTATTTTAAATTTTTTTTATGCTAGTTAATATTAAAAAAATCTATTCTGGTGAGGCCTAGTTTCTGGATTAAGATAGCTTGAGACAGCTCGGCGTCGTTGCCAATTTTTCATATAGATATTGGCTAATTGCGCATCGCGAATAATTAATAAATTTTCTGCATTTTTGTTTTGTGCTGCCTTAGTGAAGTTAAATGAGCCGGTAATCACTTCTTTTTCATCAATTATCATGATTTTATTGTGCGCAATAGCGGGTTTATAATCTATCCAACAGGGAATATGTTGGTTGACTAAAAAACGCGAAGCACTATATCTTTGTGTTTTTTGACTTTTATCCAGGATGACATTGACGTTTACGCCACGTTTTTTTGCTGCAACTAAATGAGCGGCGATGGGCGCAGACGTAAAGCTATATGCTTGGACAAAAATCGATTTTTTAGCGGCATCGATGACATCGGTTATTTCAGCGGTACAATTTTGACCTGGCGTAAAACAAACTTGTATTGTCGGGCAACTATTGGATTTACTAATCGCCAAACTGACGGAGATAGGACAAGCGCTGAATATGAAAAACACATATAATAATTTTTTTAACATAAATACTCTTTGTATAAGTTTTAATCTTGTTTTTACAGTTTTTTTACTAAATATGAAAATTAATGGAATTAACTTAATAAGGTTTGCAAAAGAGGTGCAAGTTCTTTTTTTTGTATGCTGCAACGTAAACGTCTTACTCTTAAGATAGCGTTCAAATCGGCGAGCGCATTAGAGAAGTTTTCGTTTACGATTAAATAATCATATTCATCATAATGGGTTAATTCAGCTTTTGCATCGGCCATGCGTTTCTTTATGACATCTTTTTTATCTTGTGCTCTGAGATGTAGTCTTTTTTCTAATACCTCCCAAGAAGGAGGAATAATAAAAATCCCTATTGATTCAGGCATTTTTTCTCTAATTTGCTGTGCACCTTGCCAGTCAATTTCAAGTATGATATCGATGCCGGCTTCAATTTTTTTTGTCACCCAATCGAGTGAAGTACCATAATAATGGCCGAAAACGATAGCGTGTTCTAGCAAAGATTTTTTTTGAATAAGCTCTTTAAATTCTACTTGATCAGTAAAGTGATAATCTACACCTTCTTTTTCACCGGGTCGCGGTGGGCGTGTTGTATAGGAAATGGAAACTTCTAAGTTAGATACGGATTCTAACAATGCATTAACGAGACTGGTTTTACCACCGCCGGAAGGTGCTGATATGATGTAAAGTGTGCCTGGTATATTCATAATTTATTCAATATTCTGCACTTGTTCGCGCATTTCCTCTATCAAAACCTTGATGTTAACGGCGGATAAGGTCAATTCTGCATTCAGTGATTTAGAAGCTAAGGTGTTGGCTTCACGATTCAATTCTTGTAGTAAAAAATCAAGTTGCTTACCCTGAGCTTGGTTCTTTTCCAATAAGTTCTTGAATTCATGCAGGTGGATCTGTAAACGATCCAGTTCTTCTGCTACATCCGTCTTCTGAGCAAATAATAACATTTCTTGCTCTAAACGGTTAGGGTCTAAACTAGTTTTAATTTCATGTAATCGACCTAGAAGCTTTTCACGTTGTAGGCTTAAAATATGTGGTAATTGAACTTGAACATGCTGCAGCAGATTGGCAAGTTTTACTAAACGTAGATTTAATAATTCAAATATAGCTTTACCTTCGATACTACGTACCCGACAAAAGTCTTCTAAAGTCTCAGAAAATAAAATCATTAATTCAGGTTGCATCATTTCAATACTTAACTCAGGAAACTTGAGTAATTGTGGCCAACGCAATAACTCTCCTGGGTTTAAGGGTGTATTGGTCTGGGCAAGATGCCCTATTTTCTTATAAGCACCGATAAGCGATAGCGTTAATTCTTCATCGACCTCAATCGGTATAGCTTTATTGATATAAGATTTATAACGTAACTTGGCTTCTACTCTGCCGCGTTGTAAGCGTGCTTGCATTTGTTTCCGAATCAAAGGTTCTAAATGACTGAAGGTATCGGGCAGAGAAAGAACGATTTCTAAGTATCGATGGTTGACACTACGAACTTCCCATGCGGCTTGACCCCATTCGGCTTGTTTTTCTTTTCTGGCAAAAGCCGTCATGCTATTGGTCATGGTAATTTTCAGGTTAAAAAGTATAATGCATGTTTTTACAGGCCCCATTTTAATCACTCTGCAAATAAAATCTAGTTTTATAAAAGGAAAGTAACCATGCGTGCGACACAACGTGCTAATGATGAGCTTCGTGTAATCAACATGACTCGTTCTTATACACAATATGCTGAAGGTTCGGTATTGATAGCATTTGGCAATACCAAAGTTCTTTGCACGGCGAGCGTGGTGCCTGGCGTGCCAAAATTTTTAAAAGGCTCCGGCCAAGGTTGGATTACTGCGGAATATGGTATGTTGCCTCGTGCAACGCATACGCGTTCCGAACGCGAGGCGAGTAGAGGTAAACAAACCGGTCGAAGTTTAGAAATTCAACGCTTAATCGGACGGGTTTTACGTGTGAGCGTGGATCTGAAACAGTTGGGCGAAAATACTATTTTTTTAGATTGTGATGTGATTCAAGCCGATGGTGGAACACGTACTGCAGCTATTACCGGTGCAAGTGTTGCATTGAGGGATGCCTTAACCGTAATGAAGCAAAAAGGTGAATTGACGCAAGATCCCCGGCGTTTTATGGTTGCTGCGGTGTCAGTTGGCATTTATCAAGGGCAAGTGCTCTTGGACTTAGATTATGCAGAGGATTCTCAAGCTGAAACGGATATGAACGTGGTGATGACAGAGCAGGGTGGCATATTGGAAGTGCAAGCCACTGCAGAAAAAAATGCTTTTTCTAAACAGCAACTGGAACAAATGTTAGCAGTAGCAGAGAAAGGAATAAATCAGTTGTTCGAAAAACAAAGAGAAGTTTTAGCGGTTAAGTAAAAGTTAAAATCTTTATTACATAAAATGCATTTTTTTATAAAAATAGCTTGTTGTGGGGGAGGCCGAAACGGTATTGAGGCTGTGGTCATCCAGAAAAATTAAGTTTTTCGCTGGATTGCCGCGCGCTACGCGCTCGCAATGACGAAAGATTCTTTATTATGGCCAAAAAACTAGCTGTTTTTTTTTCGATAGTTTCTGTCTTAAATTAGATCAAATTTAGTAAATTATATTTAGTGTTAATTTTATCCTATTAAATTCCAAGAATAAATTTCTGAATAATTGCTAAACTAGCACTATCAACTTACATTCAAATTTAAAAAATCTGTAGAGTTTGCAAGGATTTAAAAATTGCTAAAGCGTGATATTTCTACGACTAATATATTAATAGCTGCAGCCGGAGGCATGATAGGCTCTGCGTGGCTATTTACGCCTTTTATAGGTGCGCAGATGGCTGGACCGAATGCGCTCATCAGCTGGATCATCGCAGCATTTTTTATGTTATTCATAGCCCTACCGTTATGCGAATTGGGGACTATGCTGCCGATTTCTGGTGGTTTATCGAATTATCCAACCTATACGCACGGTAGAGAAGTGGGATTTTTATTTTCTTGGATTACCTGGCTGGCCTATGTGGTGATGACACCGATAGAAATCCAGGCTATTTTGCAATATAGCAGTCATTTTTTCCCTGTTTTGTTAACTAAGGAAGCCACTTATTTTAAATTATCACACACAGGTTATCTGGCCGCAGTAGTGATCATGTTTTTTATCGTGGTTTTGAATAGTTATGGCATTAAATTCTTAGCGGAATGTAACAAATACGCTAGCATAGTGAAATTTCTTTTGCCATCGATTGCCATTGTTACGCTCATACATGTCTCACCGACCCTACAAAACATCACACTTGATTTAACTAATAAAACCAGTTGGATAAACATATTTTCAGCTTTATCCGCAGGAGGTATAGCATTTGCGTTTACCGGATTTCAAAATGGTTTGATGTTAGCAGGTGAAGTAAAAAATCCACAAAAAAGTATTCCTATTGCCATTTTAGGTGCGGTATTGGTGGGTTTCATTTTATATTTTATGTTGCAACTTAGTTTTTTAATGGCGGTACCCAAAACTTATCTACAACAAGGTTGGCAGCATCTTAGTTTTCCTGGTGATAGTGGTCCATTAGTCGGTTTAACTTTGTTGTTAGGTCTTGGCGTCATAGCCGTATTATTGCTATTTGATGCTGCATTTTCTCCTTTAGGCACGACATTAGTTTATACCGCCGCCACCTCGCGAATTCTCTATGGCATGGCATTAAATAAACATTTACCACCATTTTTTTTAAAACTTAATCGTTATCAAATTCCGTACGTCACATTGTATGCGAATTTTTTAGTAGGTATATGTGCTTTTTTGCCGTTTCCAGGCTGGCAAAAAATGGTGGCATTTCTATCTTCAGCCAGTATACTTTCCTATGGAATAGGACCTATTTGTTTATTAGCATTACGCAAAATGCAACCTGAACAACATCGCCCATTCAGATTGTCTGGGAGTTTAATTGTCTGTCATATTGCATTTTATGTGGCTAATCTAATGCTTTATTGGTGTGGTTTTTCAGTAATATGGAAGCTTTATGCAGCCATTTTAGTCGGTTTTATTATCTATCTTTGTTATCAAAAACGTCGATTTTGGGAAAATAATTTTAGTTTATATTGGTTTTTTTCTTATCTATCGATTTTATTATTACTTTCTTATTTGGGTCCTTTTGACGGCATAGCACGACTAAAATTCCCCTTTGGTATGTTAGTAATATTTCCTTTTAGCGTATTGATGCTTTACTTATCACAATATTGCTTAGTCCGAGATCAAGCAGAAGAAGAATCGTTTGCATTGATGAATAAACAACTACAAGATTTATAAAAAAATTTAAGCTTCGCCGATAGTACGTACTTCAGGTACTAAACGTATATTAAATTTGTGGAATACACACTCAGAAATTTTTTCAATTAAGGCTTCAATGTCAGTGGCGCTGGCATGGCCGTTATTAATAATAAAATTAGCATGTTTGTTAGATACCATTGCACCCCCTATGGTTAAACCTTTAAGTCCACACGCTTCGATTAAGCGTGCGGCATGATCACCAGAAGGATTGCGAAACACGGAGCCGCAATTGGGTTCATTAGTAGGTTGAGTATCGGCACGATATTTAAGTAAATCACGAATTTTGCTTAAGGCTGTTTCTTTGTTGCCCGATTTTAATTGAAACTCTGCGGCCAAATAATATTCGTCGGCAAATGTACTGACACTTCGGTAAGCAATTTTATATTCACTAGGATAACGAATTTTTTTTTCGCCGCGCCGATTGACGGTAAGGACTGACTTAACTATATTCCAGGTTTCATTACCATCACAGCCGGCATTCATGACTAAAGCGCCGCCAATGGTACCGGGAATCCCCGCTAAAAATTCGGCACCGATTAAATTCTTTCTAGCCGAAAATCGAGCAAAGGCTGGCGAAGCAACACCTGCTTCTGCATAAAGTGTCACCGCGTCAATACTTTTTAATTTGTTGAGCGTGCCTTGTGTGATCACGACAGCACCTTTGATGCCGCCATCTCGTATCAATGTATTGCTTCCTAAACCCAAAAAAATCAAGGGTTCATGCTGAGGGATCTGTTTAATAAAATTAATCAAATCATCGCTATCAGCTGGTTTATAGAGACGATCTGCCTTGCCGCCGACCTGCCATGAAGAATATTCAGCTAATGTTGCATTTTCTATGAGTTGACCGCGCAAATTATGCATAGATCATTTACTGTCAATTGAGAGTGCTAGATTCTGAGCAATGCCGCCAATATCTCCAGCACCTTGTAATAACAATACATCACCGTCTTGTAAAACCTCATGTAAGGTTTCAGTAAGCTTTTCTTTATTTTCGATATGGATAGGACTAGCTTGAGTATTTAAACGTATCGATTTTAATAAAGCAGCACTATCCGCGCCAGGTATCGGTGTTTCTCCGGCCGAGTAAACATTTAATAGTAGCAAACGATCGACCCCAGACAAAATTTCTACAAAATCTGAAAAGAGATCACGTGTTCGTGTGTAACGATGAGGTTGGTAAGTCATGACTAAACGTCGATCTGGCCAGGCGCTACGAATGGCTTTTAAAGTCGCAGCAATTTCACGCGGATGATGTCCGTAATCGTCGATCAATAAAGCATGTCCTTGTTTACATTTTAGTTTTCCTAATATTTGAAAACGTCGATCCACACCACTGAAATGCGATAAAGCACCACCTATCACATCATCTTTAATCCCAAGTTCTGAGGCAACTGCAATAGCGGCGAGTGAATTTAATGCATTATGTTCACCGGGAAGATTTAAAGTTATATCTAATGGTTTTTTCTTCGGCCGACTAACGGTAAAGTAATTTTTAACACCTTTTTGCTGAAAAGAGGTGATGCGAATATCCGCATCCTCACTAAATCCATAGGTGACAATAGGGCGCATAATATCAGGTAAGATTGATCGAACAAACGGATCATCACAGCACATAATGGCTAAACCATAAAAGGGTAAATGCCATAAAAATTCCAAAAAGCTTTTTTTAAGTTGCTGAAAATCACCATCGTAAGTTCCCATATGATCCATATCAATATTAGTGACAATAGCAATCATGGGTTTTAAATACAGGAAGGAAGCATCACTTTCATCGGCTTCTGCAACCAAATAGCGGCCGGCGCCCAAACGTGCATGCGTACTAGTACTATTCAATTTACCGCCGATTACAAACGTTGGATCTAGTCCCCCCTCACCTAATAAACTGGCGACTAAACTGGTTGTAGTAGTTTTTCCGTGCGTTCCTGCGACGGCAATACTATAGCGAAAACGCATTAATTCAGCGAGCATTAAGGCCCTTGGAACGACGGGTATAAGGGCATTGTGTGCGGCCACGATTTCTACATTGTCGGGGGGTACTGCACTAGAATAGACAATCACATCGGCATCACGTATGTGTTTTTCATGATGGCCAAGCTGAATCTCTGTGCCTAATTTTCGCAAATGTCGCGTCATGGCATTTTCTTGAAGATCAGAGCCAGAAATAACATAGCCTTCATTTAATAAAATTTCAGCAATACCACCCATGCCTGCACCGCCTATTCCGACGAAATGCAGGTGTCGAATGCGTCCCATTTGATGGTCAACAAAAGGGATTTTCATGACTGAACAACCTATAGTGTATGTAAGGAGGCGTATTGTGGCACTAGTGGGCTATTACCTTCAACCTTTACTCTGTTATATAGCAGTTTTTGGTATAAGAGGATAAGGTGCTTATTGAATTTGAATGCTCGCTATTGATCGACTTTGAAACCAAATTGTACCAAGCGATATTCATAATCGATACGTAACAATAACGCCAGCATGATGCAGGTCATGAGTAAACTGCTGCCTCCATAGCTCATGAGCGGCAGCGTTAATCCTTTGGTTGGTAAGACACCAGTATTGACCCCAATGTTAATCATGACTTGTAAAGCGATGTTTAAGCCAATGCCATAGGCAAGATAGGCCGAGAAACGTTGGCCAATATTAAAACAACGGTAGCCTATATATAATGCTCGCCAGACCAATAGTGAAAATAATAGGATCATAAATAACCCACCGATCAAGCCTAGTTCTTCGGTAAGGACAGCAAACAAAAAGTCTGTGTGTGCTTCAGGAAGATAAAATAACTTTTGTATACTTTCACCCAGCCCGACGCCAACCCAACCTCCGCGTCCAAATGCAATTAACGATTGAGTTAATTGATAACCTGAGTCAAATTGGTTAGCCCAAGGGTTAAGAAAAGTCGTTAGACGTGCTAAGCGATAAGGTGAGCTAATCGCTAAGGTACCCAGAACAATCGCTACACCCGTTAACAGAATAATAAATTGCCAAATTCGCACACCGGCTAAAAATAACATTCCTAGACTCGTGACTAATATTACTGTAGCCGCTCCAAAATCGGGTTCGCGTAACAGTAAAAAAGTAATGACAGCTAGAACCATTAACGGCTTAAGGAAGCCACGGATTTGATTTTGCACCTGTTTTTCTTGGCGTAGTAGATAACCTGCCAGATAAACAATCATCGTTAATTTGACGAATTCAGAAACTTGTAATCCAAACGGGCCGAAACCTAGCCAGCGCATACTTCCGTTAACTTGCCTGCCAATACCTGGCAATAGAACTAAAAAAAGTAAACCGATACTCAGTACTAACAATGCAAGACTGACCTGTTGCCAGTAAGAGGTTTTAATTTGTACTACAATGATTCCGGCAGCGATGCCTAAGACTAAATAAAAAAGCTGATGGAAAAAAAAATGGAAAGGCTGACCATATTGATGTTCAGAAATTACGATCGAGGTTGAAGCGACCATCAATAGGCCAAAGGCAAGTAAAGTGGCAATGACGATAAGTAACCAACGATCATACAAAACGATGGATGAAACATCCGGTTTAAGCATATCAATGGATTCCTCGAGCTAAATCGCAAAAAATATCACCACGCTCTTCATAATTTTTAAACATATCCATACTGGCACACGCTGGGGATAAAAGTACAATATCACCGCGGGTTGCGGTTTGATGTGCTAAATGTACCGCTTGCTCTAAATCATCAGACATATCAATGGCCGTACTTTTTGCTAAAGTATTTTTTAATAAAGGGGCGTCGCGGCCAATTAAAATCATTTTTTTAACATAACGTTTTACTGGATCGTTCAGTAATGCAAAATCCGCGCCTTTGGCTAAGCCACCAGCAATTAAAATGATTTTACCCGAAATAGCTGGCCCTAATCCATTTAACGCAGCAACGGTTGCTCCAACATTAGTTGCTTTAGAATCATTATACCAAGTCACACCCGCATGTTCTTTAACCCACTGGCAGCGATGTGGCAAACCTTTAAATTGACAAAGTGTAGCTAGCATTGGCGGTATGGGTAGCCCAATCGCTTGGCCTATGGTTAAAGCAGCTAAGGCATTGGCCCAATTGTGTCGACCTTTGATAGGCATTTTTTCAACAGGCAGTAAAATTTGATTGCCTTTTGCAAGATAGGTTTTTTGATCAACAAGCTTCAAGCCAAATTCTTTTGAATTGGGTTTCGGTGATTCTAAACCGAAACTGATGGTTTTTTTTACTTTATGGTTGGGATAGGTATTTAAATCTTCTTGATTCCATAAAGCAATTTCACATTCCTGGTAAATCCGTTGCTTAGCTTGTATATAAGCGGCAAATGTTTGATGCCGATCTAAATGATCTGGACTAATGTTAAGTATGCTCGCTAATTTAGGACGTAAATGGTAAGTTGTTTCTAGCTGAAAACTTGAAATTTCTAATACATAAAAATCCGGTATCGGCCCTTCAAGTAAATCCAATGCCGGTTTACCGATATTGCCTCCCACCGCAACCTTAAGCTCTGCTTGAGCTATCATATCGCCGACTAAGCTGGTAACTGTACCTTTGGCATTGCTGCCAGTGATTGCAATGATGGGTGCCTGAGCATGTTGGCCAAATAATTCGATATCGCCCAGAGGTTTAAGTTTATATTGCTTGATCGCCGTGCTGATGTTTTTTTCCTGTAGATCAACGCCAGGACTGACAATTAATTCGTTACAATCTTGAAAATGGTTCGGGTCAAAAGGCCCTAGACGGTAGGCTGCGTGCGGAAATTCTTTTTGAAATTCAGCTAATTTTGGGGGATCTAAGCGACTGTCTAAGAGAGTAAAGGGTAATTTTAATCGATTAAAATAACGAGCACAGGAAAGTCCAGTTTCACCTAGGCCTATGATCAAGCGTTTATGCGTAGAATTAGAGTGTGGCATCGATAATTCCGCCTCCTAGACAGGTTTGTAGCTGATAAAAAACTACCGATTGACCTGGGGTGATCGCGCGCTGTGGGGCTTCAAATTCCACGTGGTATTTATCATCGCTAGCAGGTTTGATTAGGCAAGTGGTCTCCTGTTGTCGAAAACGCGTTTTCGCTGTGCAAGTTAGTGGCTTTGTGGGAGGGCAATCATTGATCCAATGCAGCTGCGTGCAAACCAGAGCAGGAGCAAAAAGCTTAGGATGGTTGTGTCCTTGTACCACTATTAATGTATTACGCGCGAGCTGTTTATCAGCAACATACCAAGGCGAAGCAGATTTTTCTCTTCGACCACCGATACGCAATCCTTGTCGTTGACCTATGGTGTAAAACATTAGGCCATCATGTTGTCCGAGTGTCTCCCCTGATAGTGTTTCTATATTGCCAGGTTGTGCAGGTAAGTAGGTTTGTAAAAACTGCTTAAATTTGCGCTCGCCGATAAAGCAGATGCCGGTACTATCTTTTTTAGTCGCATTAATAAAACCTGCTGATTTAGCAATTTCTCTCACTTCTGGTTTGGTTAGCTTGGCTAATGGAAATAAGGTTTTGGCCAAAGCTTCTTGGCCTAAAGTATATAAAAAATAGGTTTGGTCTTTATTTTGATCGGCACATTTGCGTAATTGATAGGTATTATCTACGTAGGATTTTCCTGCATAATGACCGGTTGCAATAAAATCCGCGCCGCATTGCAGAGCATAATCAAGAAAAGTTTTAAATTTAATTTCCCTATTACAGAGGATATCCGGGTTGGGTGTACGGCCTAATTGATATTCTGCTAAAAAATGCGTGAATACACGATCCCAATATTCCGCCGCAAAATTAATCGTATGCAGTGGAATCGCTAATTTATCACAGATAGCCTGGGCATCGGCAATATCGGCAGTGGCTGAGCAATAATCTTCAGTATCGTCTTCTTCCCAATTTTTCATAAACAGCCCTTCGACTTGATAACCTTGCTCTTTAAGTAATAAAGCAGTTACTGAGGAATCTACACCCCCCGATAGGCCGACCATAACACGTTGTTTTTTCATTGATTTTTTTTCTATATCTGGGCGCACAGGCTTATTATAGTGAAGAAGCTAGCTTAATTTACCTTCATACAGGCCAATTTTCTAGTTGTTTAGTAAACTATCGAAGAAATAATTATTGGCGAACTAAACTCTTATAGTCCTGTTTTATGCCTGCCTCATCATGTGGAGGTGAAAAAATGGCGGCTAATTTACCTTCTGGATTGATTAAGTATAAAGTCCCGCTATGGTCAATCTGATAATTATTTTCCGAAGCTTTACTTTGCTGAGCTTGTATATATACCACTCCCATTTGTTTGCTCAATTGATGGATTCCTGCAGATGGTCCTGAAAGACCGATAAAATTAGGATTAAACGCTTTAACATACGATCCCACTACTTTGGGTGTATCGCGTTTAGGATCAAGTGTGACGAAGATCACTTGCGGCAGAGGAAGTTTTTCGGTTTTTAATTCCGTATACAGTTGTGTCAACATAGCCATCGTCAGCGGACAAATACTTTGGCAATGCGTAAAGCCAAAGAACAGTAAACTGAAATGTCCCTTTAAATTGTGATTCGTGAAGGGTTTGCCTTGCCCATTAATTAGATGAAACTCAGGAATTAATTGGGGTTGATCGATGTTAGTGCCGGCAACGGGTGGAACAACGATCCGAGTCTTTGTAGAATGCCATAGATTGACACCTATGCCTAAGCCTAAAGCGAGTATGGCAAAAATGATAAAGGTTAAAAATCGTTTATTAGAGACAGGGCAGGTCATTAAATATTCCTCATTAAAGAATGGTCCATGAACAAACAAGCAAACAGCATAAGTAAATAAAAATTCGAATAATGAAAGGTTTTTATCCCTGCTGCGGCTTTAGTTTGCTTTAATAAATCGGCCGCAGCAACTATAAATCCCGTATTTAACAGTAAAGCAGCCACTAAATAAAAGAAACCACTCATACCTATGCAGAAAGGTAACAAACTAATTCCACTTAAAAGCAACGTATAAAGAAAAATTTGTTGCTTGGTATAAGCGATCCCATGCGTCACCGGCAACATGGGTAGTTTGCTTTTGGCATAGTCAGCATGTCTGGCAATCGCTAATGACCAGAAGTGCGGCGGCGTCCAAATAAAAATAATTAAAACCAGTATCAAACCACCGGGATCAATACTTCCAGTAACAGCGGTCCAGCCTAGTAAAGGGGGAGTTGCGCCCGCTAAGCCACCAATGACTATGTTTTGCGTAGTATGCTTTTTTAAATATAAAGTATAAATAAACGCATAAGCAATTAGACTAAAAAAACTTAAAAAACAGGTTAAAAAATTACTCGATAGGCTTACCACGACTAGCCCTAATAAACTAGTGATTAATGAAAATATTAGAACGTGAGAAGTTGAAATTTTTCCCCGTGGTAAAGGACGTCGTTCGGTACGCGCCATTAGACTATCTAAATGCTGTTCTAATAAATGATTTAGCGCCCCTGCGGAACTGGTTATTAAACCGATGCCTAATAACGTAAACAAACTTAATCGCCAAGAAACCGGTGTCGAAGTAGCGAGTGACATACCCACCCAAACGGTAACTAACATTAAACTAGTGACGCGCCATTTTCCTAGCTCCAAATAGATTAAAGCATTTTTAGCCAAGCGCATGGCAAAATTCTTTAGCATGATGTTCCTTATAGTTTTAAACTATCCCTCATGAAGCAAAAAAAATTATACGAGAATAATTCTATTAAAGGTAGAGTTTTAAGAAAAAATTTACTTGTTCATTATTATTATTTTGGTGAATACTAGTGATAGTATAAAGCAAATAAATTATTTTAAAATTTAAATTAATATTAAAAATTTTTATTTTAAAATAAATAAAAAAAATAACTAGACAAAATTATTTTATTAGTGATAGATTGTTTTCGATTAAAAATTAAATGAAATAAAAAATTTCTCATTTAATAAAACTAAAAATAATAAAAAAAGAGGTTTAATTTATGCCAACTGTCTATCTCGCTACCCCTAAAAACGCCACACCAATAATTGATGAAAAATTAAAATACGTAATAATAGGGGAAAATAATAAAATTAAGATTCTAAATAAAAAACAATACAATCCTGATTCTCCATGTATTTTAGCTTTGATGATAGATGCATCTAATACAAAATTTCTAAAAAAAGAAATAAAAAATCACATCGAAAATTTAAATCACCATTCTCCAGCTAAGTTTTTAGAGTTATTAGAAGACAAGTTTGATATACAAGAACAACAAGAACGTAAGCTTGACGGATCACAAGATCAGGAAAACAGTTTACTAGCTACAACGCCTAAATCAACTGTCGATGAAGAACATAAGCAACTAATAGAAGCTATTTCAAGTTCCCCACAATCTATTCTTAAACCTCGCCCAAACTCAATTCGTTACGGAAAGTTTGAAAACGGAGATTTAAGAAAGACTTTATCATTATATGATCCAGTGAATGGAGGTTCTATAGAAATACAGCAAGCAATATCTTCAAGCTTATCTTCATCAAACAATTCAATTCATAATCAAGATTCATTTGAAAATCTAAAACGAGCTCAGTTAATTGACGGTGCGCAAAAAATTCGTTCTTTTTTTACTGAAAAAGAAAAAAATAATAATTTAGCTAAAATAGAAAGACATGGATTAAATATTAAAGAGAGTTATCTTAATGGAAATGAAAAATCTAAAATTTTATTAAATATTACGAAACTGGCTGCACAGATAAGAGATAGCAGTGATAATATAGGAAATACATCATCTAACGAGCAAATACAATCATTAAAACAAAATGTTTCTGAGTTAGATAAAATTATTAATAACAAACAAAATCTTGATGCTCTATCTCGCTACCGCGGTTTTTCCCCATTTAAATGTTTTGCAACTCTTTGGGGTGGTGGAAAAGTGAAAAGTATTGAATATGTCGAACAACTACGTGATCAATTAAACACTTTAACCCAAGAAATAGCTCCGATCAGACCTGCTGTTTAATGACTATAAAACAAGGGCAGATTTTTCTGCCCTTTATAAAAATAATAAGGGGATAGTATGTATCCATTATCAAATTTACTACAAATTAAAGATGAAAATTTACAACAAGAGCTATCTGAATTGCAGAATAGAATAGCTGAATTAGAAAGATATCGAAATTTTTCAAAAGTTAATGAGCTTTTAGAATCAAGTAAAAATATACTTGCCACCGAAAAAAATATTGACGCGATAATTGGATGTTATAAAAAAATAGATGAGACAATTAAATTTTTTAGACAACCTATAGAAGAAAAATTTAGTCAATTATCATATTTAAATAAATTAATTGTGAAATTTTGTGATCCAATTGAAGCTCAAGGTATAAATAGTACTTTAGCTATTCAAAATAATAAATTAAAAACAGAAATAGATAAAGATTTGATTGATCCACAAGAAATAGAAAATCATCTATCTCAAATTGATTCTATTTTTTATATAAATTTTAAAAAAATATTAGGAAAGATAAAACAAACATTATCAGAGAAATCTTGGGATGCTCGATATAGAAATTATTTAGCTAGCCAATTAGAGTTAATCCACCTGTCAGAAAAAGAAATTAACGAAAAATCAACTGAAATATCGTCATGTTTTGACAGAATAAAATTTATAATTGAATCAATTACGGAATTCGAAACTTATCATGACAATTTTACTAATTTAGCAAAAAATTTTACTCTAGCTAAAGAATATTTTAGTAGCTTAACTAATATTTTACTTAATTTGGATACAGTAAATTCTTGCAAAGATGAAATAGAGTCTCAAATTAAAATTCTAAGTAAAGAATTTGCTGAATTTGATCCCAGATTAAACTCATTTGATACTTTGTGCGATGGTTTTCAGGATCTTAGTCAAAAATTAAATGAATTATATCAACTTAATCAGTGTGAATTACAAAAACAACAAGATGAGTTCATTCTACTTCTCAAACATTCTAAGCAGGATTTGATGGACTACGCTGATAAATTATCTTTATTAAAAAGTAAATGTGCTCACAATAAATCTGAACAGTTACAAAGCATTATTGAAAAAATTGATTTATTGTTAAATGCCGAAATAAAAATGGAAGAAAATGCTTCTAATAGAGATATTAGCTCAGATAAGATTTCAGATCTGAAAGAAACTCTCAAAAATGCTAATTCTATTTTATCTGAATATCGAGGCATATCTTTGCTACGTTGCTTCGCCACGCTTTGGGGTGGAGGAAAAATAACTAGTAAGTTATTAGTTAACACATTAGAAGAGCAATTAACAGATTTGCAGACTAATATGGCGAGGTTATCGCCTAGTAGATAAACACTTGCTAAGTTGAAAGGGGGCTTTTAAACTGTCCCTTTTTATTTAATGAGATTAATAACAAAATGCGCATTTTTAATCTTGATACGATATGTAGCTTTGCTCTCTATCCGGATGGAAATAAGAAACGTAATCGAAATAGTCAAAGTTACTGTTTAAATGTTGATCAATACAGTAAAAATGGTAGCGATGAAACGGATACTGGAACACTTAAAAATCATTTAAAAAACCTTAAAGTTTTATGTTTAGGCGTTTTAGCTAATGAATCTAAGAATAAAAATCAGACTGAGCTAGGTTCTGCAAAATTTCGTGTTAAAAAAACAGAGAAATACGAAGTCGACAAGGAATTTCTATCCCCGAACGAAAATACCCCTTTCCCTTTTTTCTTGTTCTACAAGAAGAAAAAAACTAAAGTTAATATAGCACTAACGGATATTTTACAATCATTTTTTTTTCAAATTATTAGTTTATACAAGGAAAAAAATATAAAATTAAAAAAACCAGAAATAAGCAAAAAATATATTAGCGACATAAATGCAAATTATCAAAATGAGGTTACACAAATCGCCAAAAGTATTATTAGCGAAATAGAAAAATATCGTCCAGAAGTAAAAATTATAGGTTTCTTTATCGACCCTTATTTTATAAGAAAAGGAGATGGAAATTTGATTTTAGAGGATACAAGACCTAAAGATACTCTTCCCAAAAAAACTATTTCTATTTCACACGAACAGATTCCTTTGGACAAAAATTTGGAATTTATAGAATCTGAATCAGATAGTTGTGAGTCTAGTGCATCTACTAATCTTGATAATATCAGTATTAATGATATTTTCGGATCCTCCGCTCTAATTTCTGCCAAAGTTATGCAAAAAGAATTAAAAACCCTATCCCCCTCGATAGCTGATGAATCTGCTATAGATGTAGTTGATGGTGTCCAGCAGGATTTAGAAACAGACAAAGATATAAGTTTAGAATTAACTATTAGGCCACAATGTGAAAAGAATGTAACGAATTCTGCACAATCAATTTATAATCCGATTGCTCCGATACAGGATAAATCTGATGTTTGGAATCCAGAAACCAAAAAGAAAATAACAAACTTGCTTGAAGCGTATCAAAAGCATTTAGCAACGAAATATTTTTTCCGCTCTAATGATTACATAACTGAAAGTAAAAAATTTATTACTACCACATTATTAACTAACCTGAAAAGTTTTATGCCTGGAGAATTCTATGATCACGTCTATGGATTTAGCACCAGTGACATTCTTCGTAAACATAGAGATACAACTATTATTCAAAAAATTGGTCATTTTTTTAAACGTCATAACAAAACGGAGGGCACGTTGTTGTTAAAAAATATATTCTCTGCGTTAGAGAATAATCATATGAAAGACACACTGTCTGTTTAATGTTACTAATAAACTTTAAAATAAAAATAAGGATCAACCATGAAAAAAAGTTATGATTTACCTAAAGCATTTAAAGCTAACATACCTTCTGAGCTTAAAGGTTCTTATACTAAAATTGAGGAATTTCGATTTTTAAAAAATTCTGATCGGCTAACTAATGGAGTTTGTTTAGCCTATATTGGCTTTCCGTTTTTTAAAACGCCAACGCACTCTGTTTCTACATTATCTAACATTCTTTCACAAATATCCGGCCATGATCAGGGGTTAAATCCATTACTAAATTCCATTCCAATTCAAGCAAAAAAATCTGAAAACACTTCTAATATCTCTAATTTAAGTTTAAAAAGTACGGAAAAAGAAAAATGGAATGGTTTTGTAAAGTTATCTGCCAAATTCTTTTCTTTTAATAGAAAAAAATTTACAAATGGAGTTACAAATTGTAGTGATGAATTTATTTTTTTGAGTGGAAATAAATTATAATTACTGAAATTTAAATTTTAGATTGATATTTGTATAAGCTAATATTTAATGTAATGAGCGTTAACAGCAATAGCGCCGCTACTGCATTATGTGCAATAGCAATAGGTAAAGGTAACACCCATAATACATTGAATGCACCTAAACTAATTTGTAAACCTAATAAACATATCAGTAGTACAGCGAGTCCGCGTAGATAGATTCTTTTCGTCGCATTAAATAGTTTATAAACCAGTAAACCTAGGTAGATACTCGTAATCACCGCCATTATCCGATGACTCATTTGTATGGCGGTGCGTGCGATTTGCGGCAAGATGCCACCTTCGTAATTAATATTTGTATTTAACCAAAGATGAAAACCTTCTGAGAAGTTCATCGTAGGCCACCATAGGCCTTGGCATGTTGGAAAATCGGGACAAACAAACGCCGCGTAATTTGCACTAGTCCAGCCGCCTAGGCAAATTTGTAGTATAACAAATAATAACCCGAGCACGGCCCACTTCTTCAATTGCTGTTCCGACTGTGAAGTTGGCTTAATGGAGAATCGACTGAGACGTAATATTAATATCCATAGTAGACTTAATAATGTTAATCCACCGAGTAAATGCGACATGACCACCAAAGGGTGCAAACGTAACGTGACAGTCCATTTGCCTAATAAACCTTGAAAAAATAATAAAAAAAGTAGAATTGTTGCAATCCATACCGGTTGCTTTGATGATTTGTGTTTATAAATAATTAGAATTACAGCAGCGAAGCTTAATAGTGCTAAGCTAGCGGCCGCATAGCGATGCAGCATTTCCGGCCAGGCTTTTGCAGGATTTAGCGTTTGACCCTTATAAGGTGCATCGTTCAATGTGCTAGATTGTTTGGGTAAGGTTAACTTTCCGTAACAACCTGGCCAGTCCGGACAACCTAACCCAGCATCTTTCAATCGTGTGTATGCGCCAAGTAATATAACCATGAAGGCCAATAAAAAAGCGATACATAAAAAACAAAAAGCGGATTTGTTTTCCGATAACATGTTTTACCCTGTTGTTGAAATTGTCAATAAACGCGTTAAATCTTGGTGTATATTCTCTCCTGAGGTCTTGCTAGGATAATATAAAATAATTTTTCCAAACGGATCAGCTAAGTAATAGCCTTCGGTTGAATTTTTAATCTTTAACGTCGAAAAAAAGTTTTTTAATTCTGGTTTTGAAATCGTGAAAAATATTAAATCAGTATCCTTATTAATAAATGGCTGAGTAATTAATGATTTTTCATTGGTTAGGATTAAGCCATACTTCATACGATAACGATTCTTACCCAGCGCTAATGTAATTTGTCGCATAGTATGCAAATTTTTATGACATAATTCGTGACAACCTGATTCTGCTAAATAAAATAAAAACCAGGAACCATTAATTGAACGTAATTTTGTTATATGCGGGATTAATTTTATCTGTTGTAGATTCAACCGAGAATAAATGAGCGTGCCTTTATTGACGGTATTGTGCTGTAACCAAAGTGGATGGTTATTATAAAGTATGACAGCTACTATTAAAGGCGTTAAAAATATGATTAGTAACAGCGCAAAAATAAACAGATAATTTTTTGTTTTTTTGTGTTTCATAAATGACGGATATGTGTACTAAAAAAAGCAATAAATAAGGTTAAACTTAGACCAAACCACTGAAAAGCATAAGCATAATGTCGGGTGGCTTGCAAAGATATGGGTTGCCAGAGTGGTATAAAACCATAATCTTGCTGGGTATTAATAATGAATATATAAGGCTGAAATTTATTTTTTTTTAAAAAATCTGGATTAATAGATTGGATACGCTGTGGCCATACAATTTCATCTTTATGTTTGAAGCTGAAAGTTTTATTCGGAAATACAATTAATCCACTTATTTTTAATTCATTATCTAAAAACAGTATTTTGGGTATTTTCTTCCTATCCTTACCTTGTGGGATCCAGCCTCTATTAACTAATATGGTTTCCTGCCCATCTTTTAAAATAAATGGAGTTAGTATTTCATAGCCGACTTGATGTAAATATATTTTATTTTCTAATAAGAAACTACGTTGATTATCGAAATGGCCTTGCATCGTCCCAGGAAAATAATTTTTTTCTAAATCAATATTTTTGTACTGATTTAAATCGATAGGTAGGGATAACGATCGTTGGTTAAATATTTTTTGAATATGACTTTTAATATCACCGCGGTGGATTTGCCAAAATCCTAAGTAAACAAGTAAAGGGAATAAAAATATTAGCATCAAGCTAGGGAATAGAGTGGGTGCAAAGTAATAATTATTAAATTGTATGTAAACAAAATTTTTTTTCATAATTTTAAAAAATCCAAAAAAATCCCAATGCCCAAATTGCTGCAAGGAAATCCCACCACCACACGGCAGCATCAAAGGAAAATGTGTCTTTTTCTAATAATTTATTTTTGTAGATACGAAAACATAAAATGCATAAAAATAGTATTGCTGCAGTAATGTTTAATAAATGTAGTCCTAAGAAGGCGATTAAAAAACTACCATAAACACCACTTTTAGCAATGATATGAGCATGAATAAGATGTGAAAAATAATAGCTTTGCGAAATTAAAAAAATGAATGCTAAAAATATGGCACTATTTAAAGTAATGCGACATAATTTATAGCGTAATTTTTTCAAGTGATAGAGAGCATCTGTTAAAAGTAAGGCACTAGACAATAGAATAATTAAATTAATAAGTGGTAGCTGACGCATAGAGGCTAAACTCGGCATGCTTGTTGCAACGGTAGCGCTTGGTGTTTGCATTAATGGCCAATGCTTAGTAAAATCGGGCCACAGTAAATAATGGGTTAATTGGGATGCATCGCCACTTTGTCCTGCTAGCCAGGGTGTAATTGAAAATCGTACATGAATAATAGAACCGATTAACAGACCAAACAAAAATAATTCAGAAATTAAAAACCACCACATGCCCCAACGAAAGGTTTTATCCATTTGTTGATTGTATAATCCAGCATTACTTTCTTGTGTCACGTTCCATAACCAGCCACTTAGCATAAATATTAATCCAGCTACACCTATTATAAACGCGATAAGCCCCCAGTTTTTTTCAAAGTTAAGTGAGCCAAATGCTAAAAAGAGTAAAGCTAATGCACCAATAATGGGCCAAGCACTTTGCTCAGGAACATAATATGCAGAGTCTTTGTTTTTCATTCGCGTTTATCCTTAAACGTGATCTTGGGTTGAGCTTTTATCCCATAAGGGATTTTTTCAAATTGGAATATGTCCAAAAGTTTGCGGTGCTATTTTTGCATGTTTTAAACCGCTAGTGTCGAATAAGGTATAGGCTAAAGTAATGGTATTAATATTTTTGGGTAAATGTTGATCAATATGAAATAAAACGGGCATATCTCGTTGTTGGCCTGGATTAAACGTTTGTTGAGTAAAGCAAAAACATTCAGTTTTTTTTAAATAACGTGCGGCTAATCCTGGAGAAACACTGGGAATTGCTTGTACCGTCATCGGGTGATTTGAATTATTTTTAGCTGCAAAGTAAATCAAAATATTTTCGCCGGGATGTAATTGTATATGCTGAAGCCTAGGGTAAAAATCCCAGGGAAGATAGTTGTTGTTATTGGTCATAAATTCCACACGAATACTCCGTGTCAAATCAACTTCATTCGAAGTTATATAAGCATTTTTATCGGTTTTTCCATTAATGCCTAAATTTTTACAAAGTACGTTATAAAGTGGAATCATAGCAAAACCAAATCCAAACATACCTATCGTTGTAAACCCCAGCATGATTAAAATTTTTTTATTTGATAATTTTCCTATTTTAATTGTCATGCTTTTCCATGCGAAGAGTATATTACTCAAATTTGGGCGGTGTAGTAAAACTATGTAAAGGAGGAGGTGAGCTTAACGTCCATTCTAATCCTTCTGCGCCTTCCCAAACCTGAGCAGTGGCTTTTTTTCCTTTTCCACGCATGGCTTGAATAATAATATACAGAAAAAATAATTGGGCGAAGCCAAACAAAAAAGCGCCTAAACTGGCAATCATATTAAAGTTTGCAAATTGTAATGAGTAATCGGCTACTCGCCTTGGCATACCGGCTAGGCCTAAAAAATGCATCGGGAAAAATGTCAGATTGACGCCGATAACCGACAGCCAGAAATGACATTGACCTAAGCGCTCCTTGTACATAACACCGGTCATTTTAGGTAACCAAAAATAAGTTCCAGCAATAGCGCCAAATAAGGCACCTGGGACTAAGACATAATGAAAGTGTGCGACCACGAAATAGGTGTCTTGATATTGAAAATCCGCTGGAACCATGGATAACATAACCCCTGAAAAACCACCGATGGTAAATAAAATAACAAATGCTAAAGCAAATAACATCGGGGTTTCAAAACTTATCGCGCCTCGATACATGGTTGTTACCCAATTGAAAACTTTAACTCCGGTGGGAACAGCAATCAGCATCGTGGTGTACATAAAAAATAACTCAGCCGCTAAAGGCACACCGGTTACAAACATATGATGTACCCACACAATAAAAGATAAGAAAGCAATGGCCAACAGCGCATACACCATAAATCGATAACCGAAAAGTTTTTTACGGCTAAACGTGGGAATAATTTGCGAGATAATACCAAAAGCCGGAAGAATAATAATATAAACTTCAGGGTGCCCAAAAAACCAAAAGAGATGTTGATAGAGCAATGGATCGCCTCCGCCCGCAGCACTAAAAAAACTCGTAGCAAAATGTCTATCCATGAGCATCATCGTCACCGCAGCCGCTAAAACGGGCATCACACCGATAAGTAAAAAGGCTGTCACAAACCAACTCCAACAAAATATCGGCATTTTCATCATCGTCATACCAGGAGTTCGAAGATTGAGTATCGTGACAATAATGTTAATAGCGCCCATTAATGAAGAAAGTCCCATTAAATGGATCGCAAGAATTAAATAATCGGTGCTGGCGGGTCCGTAAGTAGTGGATAGGGGAGCATACATCGTCCAACCAAAATTAGGTGCTGAACCATCCATAAATAAAGTGCTAAAAAGTAAAATGGCCGCAACAGGTAAGATCCAAAATGCCCAATTATTCATGCGCGGCATGGCCATATCAGGCGCGCCTATCATTAATGGGATCATCCAGTTCGCAAAACCAGAAAAAGCTGGCATGATGGCAAGAAATAACATCACTAGTCCATGTAGTGTCGTCATTTGATTAAAAAACTCTGGATTAAGTAAACGCGCTCCCGGTTGAAATAATTCTGCGCGGATTAATAAAGCAAAGACTCCACCGATAAAAAACATGAGTAAACTAAAAAGAAGATACAATGTTCCAATTTCTTTATGATTGGTTGTGAACAGCCAACGTTTAATGAAGGCTAAAAAACCTTGAGGAGCCGGATGTTCCAAATCAAGTGTGTGTTCCATGAGGTTCTCCTGATTGTTGTTTGGCCCATAGGTTAAATGCTGTAGTACTGACTGCTTTAACAACGATAGGCATAAATGCATGGTTGGTACCGCACAATTCAGCGCATTGGCCACGATAAGTACCTTCTGCCTCTATTTTTGCCCAGGCTTCATTAATAAATCCTGGGATAGTATCGCGTTTAATGCCTAAAGTTGGCACCCACCACGAATGTATGACGTCATTCGAAGTAAATAAAAATCTAATTTTTTTATGTATCGGTACGACGAGTGGATGATCTACTTCTAATAAATACCATTGATTTTTCTTTGCTTGATTTTGTAACTCTTCTGCTGGTGTAGAGAGATTACTAAAAAAATCAATTCCTTGATCTAAATAGGCATAGCGCCAGCGCCATTGATATCCAGTAACTTTTATCGTTAGTTCAGAATCACTATTGTCATTCATTTTGATCAAGGTTTTAGTGGCAGGGATCGCAATAACAATTAATATAATAAATGGTACGATAGCCCAAGCCACTTCTAAGGCAAAGTGTTCATGAAATTGCGCAGCTTGGACGCCTCGGGATTTTCTATGCCGAATTAATGAATAAATCATGATGCTAAAGACTACGACAGCAATTCCCACGCAGATCCAAAATACCAACATATGTAAATGATAAATGGCATGACTGATAGGTGTTACGCCCAGCGGCATATTAGTTTGCCATGCCGCGAAAGCTAATCCAGGAGTTACTAGAAAATTAAGGCATATAAAAAAAACTAAAAAAAATCTTTTAACATGGTCCATGTCAACGCTGTCCTTTTTTGGGATGCTTTTTATCTAATCAATTCTTAAATATAAAAGGAATACACAATTAAAAATGCTTATACTCACAGCTGGCTTTTTGGCAAGCGGACCGCGTTGTGAAGCAACCTTCGTTTACTCAAGATACATGAGGATTGCGAGTCGAGAGGCAACGCAAACAAAAATTCAAGTGCAAAGAGTATAGTTTAAAACTTTACCATAGGGAATAATTTCCAGTAGTTTTGCTTTGTTCTACCATATATTTTACGCTCGCTTCCAATTCAGAATTACTACAATTTTTGCAGTCACCTTTTGCCGGCATTTTTTTATACCCAAAAATAGTATGCGCAAATAACACATCAATATTTTTTGCTATGATGGGTTTCCAACTCATCTTATCTCCTAATATCGGCGCGCCTAATTTCCCATTATCGTGACAGACGGCACAATGTTGTTGGTAAATTTGTTTTCCTACTTCTAGACTGAGTGGAATTTCTTGTAAAGGAATAGAAGCAGCCGTTCCACCCTGATCATTTAGGATGAGATAATCAACCGCAGCTTTTACTGCATCATCTGAGCAGCCGGTGCAAGTACCTTTAGGTGGCATCGAGTTAAAACCGTGTATGGCCCTTTCATAAACAATATTTTTTCCTTGTTTTAGACGTTTTTTCCATTCAACGGTATCACCTAACTTAGGAGCGCCGGCTGCTCCGCTGGCATGACAAACTGCACAATAAGACTCATAAACTTTGTGACCGGTTTTGGGTGTAATAGGTCCACTGAAAGCTGAATAAGGCATTTTACTTTTTACAGTTTTTAAATAAATGGCCATCGCATTTAAATCGTTAATGGTTAAATACTTAAGACTGTTACTATTAACCTCTGCCATGGGGCCCGCGACGCTACCTGAATTTCTTAACATTTTGTTTTGCGTAAACACCGCGCGGATATCATCGATGCTGATGTTTTTTAAGCCGCTTGCACTAATGTTAGGCGCATAATAACCTTGAATAAAACCACCCGTTAGATAGTTTTTCTTTTTTTCTGCGCCTAATAAATTTAAAGGAGTATGGCACATGCCGCAGTGACCTAAACCTTGGACTAAATAAGCACCCCGATTCCATGACTCGATTTGTTGGTGATCGGTTTGATAAGCCCCTGGGCGAAAAAATAAAATTCGCCAGCCTAATTGCAAAAAACGCCAATTAAATGGCCACATCATTTCATTGGCCTGGTTAGCTTTTTTGACAGGAGTTAAACTAAATAGATAGGCTTTGATCGCTAATAAATCGTTGGTATTGATTTTTGTGAAGCTAGCGAAAGGAAATACAGGGAAATAATAGCTTCCATTCGGAGCGATACCTTCATGCATGGCACGAATAAAATCTTTATCACTCCATGCTCCTATGCCAGTAGTTTTATCTGGTGTTATATTGGGAGAGTAGATGCTTCCGAAAGGCGTATAAATTCCCAGCCCACCGGCAAAGGGTCTACCTTGATGCTTAGTATCGGTATGACAAGCGATACAATCGCCGGCTTTACTTAAATATTCACCACGCTTAATCAGTTTGCGTACTGCAACGTCTTTAGGATAATTAATAGTTGGGTAGGGGATATTGAGTTCAGGATTTTTTTTTGCTGTATCAGCATTTGAGCCGGCAAATGCTAAGTTTGATAGTAATGTGAATGATATCACTATAAAAAATAAATTTTTAAAAAATTTATAGATAGTGCTTAAGATTATTTTATTCATAGTCCTTTACGAATCCAATCTTTTTATACGCTTCGCATTTGACATTGTCTGTGTTGCCGCTTAATTCGCAATCCTCATGTATGTCTAATACACTCCGATCGCTTTATTCCGGCACTTGTCAAAAGTTCAATTGCTGTGAGTAAGATCTATTAAAGACTTAAATGCGTTGCGCTTCCTATAACGCTCGCTTCAAGCAATTTGTTCAAATTAAGGTAAGACATTATAATCTATTTAGTAGCGTGGCGGATAACTTTTTTACGTATGGGGGCTTATTAATTTGAGCTTTACCAAATGATTAATGCAAATGAACTAGCTAAGGCTATCAAGCTTTTAAAAGAAGGAAAACTGATAGTCTTTCCTACGGAAACGGTTTATGCCTTGGCAGGTGACGCAGGAAACTTATTGGCCATCCAGCAAATTTTTGCGCTGAAAAAACGTCCCGCTAATCAACCGTTAAGCGTTTTATTAGCAAAAGAACATCCACTGGATAGATGGGCTCGCGATATTCCTCCAGTGGCTGAAAAATTAGCTCAGCATTTTTGGCCAGGCCCTTTGACGCTCATTTTACATAAAGAAAAATCTGTTTTGACCGCATTAACGAGTGGACAAGATAAAATAGGTTTGCGAGTTCCCGATCACCCTATTGCACAAGCGATCTTAAATGCTTTTGGCAGTGGATTGGCCGCACCCTCGGCGAATCGTTCCGCGCATCTTAGCCCTACGCAAATCGAACATGTCCGACAGGAATTTGATAGTAAACTTGAACTTGTTATTGATGGTGGACCTTGTGCTATTGGCATTGAATCGACAATTATTGATGTCACTTTTGACGTTCCGCGAATACTTAGATTAGGTGCCATTTCTTTAGAGCAACTAAAATCCGTCATTCCTTACGAAATTGAAACAGCATTATCTCATCGCTTATCTAAAAAGCCATTATTAAGGCAAGTTTTCAAACAAGAATTAGAATGCCTCATCGATAATTATTTAAATCAGCATAAAACATTAACGGTGCTTGGATTGAGTCCAGCAAAGAAAAAATACAAAAAGTTAACTTGGATTTGTATGCCCACGGATGCTAGCCTATATGCCCAGGTGCTTTATAAATACTTGCATGAGGCCGAGCACCAGAGCAGTGATGAAATTTTGGTGGAATCGGTGCCCAAGCTCAAGGCATGGACTGGGATACAATCGATATTAGATAAACATTCTGCTTAAGGTAATCTTTTAGTAAGTGCTTTTTCTTAGCTCTGATAACATCATCTTCTAGGTATTTTATAGTAATAGAATAGATTTTTTTTTAAAACTAAGCTAGATTAGAAGCACTTATATAGTTGGCGATTATGTTAGCACTATTCTTTTTCTATAGTCTTTGTGTGCTCTTGGCCTGGTGCAAGCAGCGCAGGCTTGCTATAGGTTTATTTATCGTCTTTTTGTTTTTAACAACGTTTGTGTTTATTCATCATATAAGCAATCAGTTATCGCTACAATTTTAGGGATATTATTATGCAGCCCTCTAAAGTAGCCAACATTATTAAAGCCCTCAACGCTATAGATGCTTTGGGCTTAGCTTTTTTATTGTTAGTCGCCTTCATCTTACAATTACGCTATCACGAGTTACCTTGCCCCTTATGTTTGCTGCAACGGATTGGCGTCTTAGCCATAGCATTTGGATTTTTACTAAATGTGCAATTTAAGATCCGTCCGGCCCACTATACTTTATCGCTTTTATCGGCAATATTGACGGCATCTATTTGTGTTCGACAAATCTTTCTTCATGTAATCCCAGGTGATCCAGGTTATGGCCTGCCTTTATTTGGCTTACACCTCTATACCTGGCTGTTTCTCTTATGTGTGGGTGTTATTATTTATATCTCTATTATTTTTAGTGTCTTTCCACAGTATGAGTATAATGAGCCATCCAAAACCAAAGGAATGCAATTATTAGCCCATATTGCTTTTGCTTTAGTTTTCCTTTTATCCATTCTCAATGGAATTTCTACTTATTTAGAATGCGGAATAAAAGCTTGTCCAGAAAATCCAGTCAAATACGAGATTCAATTAGTTGCGTCTCACTCTAACCATACTTAATTTCTGTTCTTAACAATGCTAAAAAAGCCATAAAAAATTAGAGGGTTTTACAATTGCACGATGCTGGCCAAAAAGCGCTGTTTTTTTGTGTTTCGTTACTCACATACTACGTGTATGCTCCGTTACGATACTCAAAAAACAACGCTTTTTCTCAGCCTAGCACAATTGTAAACACCTTCTAGCTTGTTTCACTCTCGAGGTATTATGAATCTGAAAGATCTTAAATATTTATTAGCTTTAGCCGAATATCGTCATTTTGGAAAGGCAGCTAAAGCGTGTTCGGTGAGTCAACCGACTTTAAGTATACAATTAAAAAAACTAGAGCAAGCATTAGGGGTGCAATTGTTTGAGCGCGGACAAAAAAAAGTTCTAATTACGGCGCCAGGTCTGCGTATTGTTGAGCAGGCAAAACATGTATTGAGCGCGATGAATGAACTCGAGAGATTGGCAAAATTAGCTAAAGATCCATTCTCCGCTGAATTACGTTTAGGGCTGATTCCTAGTTTAGGCCCTTATTTACTTCCGCATATTTTACCTGTCATCAAGCAACAATTACCGAAACTTGCGTTATATTTATATGAGGATAAAACCGAGGATCTTTTAACGCAATTGAATCAGGGAAACTTAGATGCCGTCATATTAGCATTACCGGTTCAGCATAAAGGCATGACTATGCAAACTTTATTTAAAGAACCTTTTTTTCTGGTTATGCCTAGCTCGCATGCATTACAGAATACTAAAGAATTGCATTTAAAGGATTTAAACCACGATAATCTGCTTTTATTGGAAGAAGGGCATTGCCTCAGAGACCAAGCATTAGAGGTTTGTCATAAAAAAAGTAATCTTAAAGAAAAGACGAATTACCGAGCTACGAGTTTAGAAACTTTGCGAAATATGGTGGCAAGTGGTGCGGGAATTACTTTGCTGCCTTTATTAGCTTTAGAAGAGCATCCTTTGATAGTCAATAAATCTTTTTCTGCTCCAGCACCAGAACGAAAAATTGGGATTTTATGGCGTAAAGATAGTGCTTTAGAGCCTTGTTGCAAAAAATTAGCAACACTCATTGAAAATACGCTTCCTGGGGTACTAGCTGATTTAGAACAAAAACTTAAAAATAGCTAAATCTACGCTTCGTACTTGAAGAAACGAAACTCAAATAACTTATTCGTTATTGCGCGCGCGAATAGTTTACTCGTCATTGCGAGCGCGAAGCGCGCGGCAATTTAAACATTTGTTCTCCCTATGAAATGCAATTTTAAATCCTGTATTTGAATAAGATTATTTTTTCATTGAATCAAAAAATTCATCATTGGTTTTGGTGTTTTTTAAGCGTTCAATTAAGAACTCCATAGCGGTTACTTCATCCATAGATTGTAAAATTTTCCGTAATATCCACATTTTTTGTAATACATCGGGTTTAGCCAGTAATTCTTCACGTCGAGTACCGGATCGATTCAAATGGATAGCAGGGTAAATACGTTTTTCAGCTATTCTTCTGTCAAGATGAATCTCCATATTTCCTGTTCCTTTAAATTCTTCATAAATAACATCATCCATTTTTGAACCCGTATCAACCAGTGCGGTAGCGATGATGGTTAAACTACCACCTTCTTCAATATTACGCGCGGCTCCAAAAAAACGTTTAGGCCGCTGTAGTGCATTTGCATCGACACCACCGGTTAATACCTTTCCAGAAGAAGGAATAACGGTATTATAAGCGCGTGCTAAACGGGTGATAGAATCTAATAAAATAACCACATCTTTTTTGTGTTCGACCAATCGTTTCGCTTTTTCAATAACGATTTCTGCCACTTGTACATGCCGTGTTGCCGGCTCATCAAAGGTACTTGCGATGACTTCGCCACGAACAGAACGTCGCATATCGGTTACTTCTTCAGGACGCTCGTCAATTAATAAAACGATCAAATAGCAGTCTGGACAATTATGCGAAATTGATTGCGCAATGTTTTGCATCATCATCGTTTTCCCGGCTTTCGGAGGAGATACAATTAAACCTCGTTGTCCTTTTCCGGTGGGAGCAACTAAATCAATA